>JANRJM010000002.1 GCA_033763975.1 Planctomycetota bacterium | reverse complement strand
CCGGGCCTGGGCAAAACGCTGCTCGCGAAAACGCTGGCCGAGGCCGTCAGCCTCGATTTTCGCCGCATTCAGTTCACGCCCGACCTGATGCCCGCCGACGTCATCGGCACGTACGTCGTGCTCGAATCGCAAGGCCGGCGGCGGTTCGAATTTCAGCAAGGCCCGATCTTCGCCAACCTGCTGCTCGCCGACGAGATCAACCGCACGCCGCCCAAGACACAGGCGGCGCTGTTGCAGGCCATGCAGGAGCGGCAGGTCACCGCCGGCAGCCGCACGCTGGATCTGCCCGACCCGTTCTTCGTGCTGGCGACGCAGAACCCGATCGAGCAGGAGGGGACGTACCCGCTGCCCGAGGCGCAGCTCGACCGGTTCATGTTCCAGATCCTGATCTCGTACCCGTCGCTCGAGGAAGAGATGGAGATCGTGCGGCGGGCGTCGAACCGGGCCCAGGCGCAGGTCATCTCCAGCCTGGACGAGGCGGGGATCACGAAGGTGCAGGAGGTGGTCCGGCAGATGCCCGCGGCGGACCACGTGATCGCGTACGCGCTGCGCCTGGTGCGCGCGACGCGCGTGAAGGAAGCGATGGACCTCGGCCTGCCCCGCCCCGCGAAGGTGAAGGACTACGTCGCGTGGGGCGCGGGGCCCCGCGCGAGCGAGTACCTGGTGCTGGGGGCCAAGGCGCGGGCGCTGCTGGACGGCTCGACCCACGTGACCCCCGAGCACGTGCGCCGCATCGCCAAGCCCGTGCTGCGCCACCGGCTGATGATGAACTTCAACGCCGAGGCGGACCAGGTGACGGCGGACATGGTGATCGACGATCTGCTCGCCGGCGTGCCGCTGGAGGGCCTGACGCCCCCCGAGAAGCGGAAGATGGACGAGGCGCTGCGGTAGCAAGCGCGTAACGCGGCGTGCGGTGGGCGCGGGCCCGCGTCCGGGCCCGTCCGGGCCCGACCGGGCGCGAGCCCCCGTCGCCTAGCGTTCCCGCGGTGAGCACGCCCGAGAACTCCATGGTTGCGCGGATGTTCACGCCCCGGGCCGAGCTGCGGGCGGCGATCACCGCGGGCGGGCTGCTGCTCGTCGGCATGGTGCTGGGCTGGCTGGGCGTGCCCTTCGGGGCGGCGCCGGTCTGGGCGAGCCTGGCGATCGGGATGGTCTACGGCGGGCGGCCCGCGATCGACGCGCTGCGCAACCTGCGGTTCGACATCGACGTGCTGATGGTCGTGGGGGCCGGGCTGGCGGCGTACATCGGGCATCCCGGCGAGGGGGCGCTGCTGCTCTTCCTGTTCGTGCTCTCCGGGGCGCTCGAGGACCTGGCGATGCTGCGCACCGAGCGCGAGGTGGCGGCGCTGCACAAAATGATGCCCGAGGCGGCGATGGTGCTGCGGGGCGGGGAGTGGATCGAGGTCCCGGCCGAGTCGCTCGCGCCCGGGGACCGCGTGAAGGTCCGTCCGGGCGAGCGGGTGCCGGCGGACGCGCGGGTGCTGTCGGGCGAGACGCAGATGGACCAGTCGGCGATCACGGGTGAATCGATGCCGCGGGCGGTGCGGGCGGGCGACGAGCTGTACGCGGGGACGATCAACACGGACGATCCCGTGGAGGCCGAGGTGCTGCGGCCCGTGCGAGAGAGCAGCCTGCAGAAGATCCTGGACCTGGTAACGCGGGCGCGCGAGCAGCGTGAGCCGGTGCAGCGGCTGATCGACCGGCTGAGCGAGCCGTACGCGCTGGGCGTGCTGGGGGTGAGCACGATCGTGGGGCTGGTGTGGTGGCTGGCGCTGGGCAGGCCCCTGCTGGGCGACGCCGAGCGCGTGGGCGCGCTGTACACGGCGATCACGCTGCTGATCGTGGCGTCGCCGTGCGCGCTGATCATCGCGACGCCGACGGCGACGCTGGCCGCGATCGCGCGGGGGGCGCGCGCGGGCGTGCTCTTCAAGGGCGGGCAGTCGATCGACGCCCTGGCGTCGATCCGCAGCGTGTGCTTCGACAAGACCGGCACGCTCACCTTCGGGCGCCCGCGCCTGTACGAGGTGCACCCGGTGGCGTGGAGCGACGGGCCCGAGATGCTGGCGATCGCCGCGGCGCTCGAGGCCGACTCGACGCACCCGATCGCGGTCGCGATCCGCGAGGCGGCGGTCGCGCGGAGCGTCTCGCCCGCGCCGGTCGAGGCGATCAACCACACGACGGCGAAGGGGATCGAGGGGCGGCACGCGGGCGTGCCGGTGCGCCTGGGGCGGTACGCGTACGTCGAGCCGCTGATCCCGGTGTGCCTGCGCAACCGCGTGAAGGACGTGCTGGCGCGGATCCAGAATCGCGGGCATGTGGCGGTGGTGATCGCGCGGGGCGAAGAGAACGGGCAGACGGAAGAGAGCGGGCAGGCGGCGGTGCTGATCATGGCCGACGCGATCCGACCCGGGGCCGAGACGCTCGTGCGCGAACTGCACGCGCTGGGCGTGCGCCCGGTGCGGATGCTGACGGGCGACAACCGCCTGACGGCCGAGCGGGTCGCGACGGGGCTGGGGCTCGACGCGTTCGACGCCGAACTGCTGCCCGAGGACAAGCTGCGCATCGTGCGGTCGATGAAGAAGGACGCCGGCGGGCCGGGCGTCGCGGTGATCGGCGACGGCGTGAACGACGCGCCCTCGCTGGCGGCGGCGGACGTGTCGGTGGCGATCGGGGCGATCGGCGCGGACGCGGCGTTGGAATCCGCCGACATCGTGCTGCTCGCCGACGATCTGGGGGCGATCCCATGGAGCGTGCGCCTGGCCCGGCGCACCCGCCGGACGATCGTGGTGAACTTCGCGCTCGCGCTGGGCGTCATCGGGATCATGGCGGTGCTGACGGTCGTCGGCTCGCTGCTGGGGCGCGAGGTGCCGCTGGCGGTGGGCGTGCTGGCGCACGAGGGCGGGACGGTGCTGGTGGTGCTGAACTCGCTGCTGCTGCTGCGGGTGGCGTCGCCCCGGGGCGGCCCCGCGCCGCGCGAGGCGGGCGTGCCGCTGGCGCGGACGGGCGAGGCGGGCGCCTAGCGGGCTGTCGTCCCGCGGGTGGTTGATCGCGAGCGCCGGGGACCGTTGAATACGCCCCCCGCACCGGGGCGCGCCGACGCGTCCCCACACTGGAAGATTCACCATGGACACGCCCGAGACTCCGCTCCGCCCCGAGGGCGAGGGGCTTCACCGCCTCGAAGCGCAGCGCCGGCTCAACCGCGAGGCGGTGCGCGCGCTGGGGCACGAGCCCTACGGCGTGCGGACGGACGACATCACCGACGCCCGCGACGCGCGCGCGACCTTCGACGAACGCGCCAACGACGAGTTCAACGCGAAGGGCAAGGAGCCCGGGTACGTTGACCAGCGCCCGACGGCACGCGTCGCGGGGCGCGTGATGCTGCTGCGCGACAACGGCAAGCTCATCTGGATGACGCTGCGCGACCACACGGGCGACATCCAGGTCGCCGTCAGCCAGCGCGACTGCGACGCGCCGGGGTTCGGCGTCGCGAAGGCGACCGACCTGGGCGACGTGGTCATCGCCGACGGGCGCGTGATGAAGACCAAGACCGGCGAGGTCACGGTCTGGGCGACGGCGGTGCGCCCGGCGTCGAAGGCGCTGCTGCCGCCCCCGGCGAAGCACGAGGGGCTGCAGGACATCGAGATCCGGTATCGCCAGCGGTACGTGGACCTGTGGGCCAACCCGCAGACGCTGGGGGTGTTCCGCCTGCGCTGCGGGATCGTGAGCCGCGTGCGCCGGTTCATGGAGGGACGCGGGTACCTGGAGGTCGAGACGCCGATGCTCCAGACGCTCGCGGGCGGCGCGGCGGCCCGCCCGTTCGCGACGCACATGAACGCGCTGGACATCCCGCTGTTCCTGCGGATCGCGCCCGAGTTGTACCTGAAGCGCCTGCTCGTGGGTGGCTTTCCCAGGGTCTTCGAGGTCAACCGCAACTTCCGCAACGAGGGGCTCGACAAGCAGCACAACCCCGAGTTCACCATGCTCGAGGCCTACCACGCGTACGGCGACGTCGAGACGGTGATGGAGCTCACCGAGAGCCTGATCCGCGACGCGGCGACGTTCGTCGCGCGCCAGGAGGCGCCCGAGACGCCGCCGACGGGGGTGCTGCCCTTCGGCGACCTGCGGATCGATTACTCAAAGCCCTTCGCCCGCGTGCGGTACGGGGACCTCTTCGAGCGGGCGTGGGGCTTCTCGATGCGCGACGAGGCCCGGGTGCGCGCGACGGCGGAGAAGGTGTTCTCGGCGGAGAAGGTGCGCGGCGCCGACCACTGGATGCTCGTCAACGAACTGTTCGAAGAGAAGGGCGAGAAGCTCGTCGACCCCTCGGTGCCGACGTTCATCACCGAGTATCCCGCGGCCGTCAGCCCCCTCACGCGGCCCAAGCGCGACGACCCCGCGCTCGCGGATCGCGCGGACCTGTTCATCGGCGGCATGGAGATCGCCCCGCACTACACCGAGCTCAACGACCCCGACGTGCAGGAGGCCAAGTTCCGCGAGCAGCTCCGGGGCACGGACACCGACAAGAGCGCCGAAGAACGCACCTTCCGCACGTTCGACGACGACTTCGTGCGGGCGCTCAAGGTCGGCATGCCCCCGGCGGGCGGCATGGGCCTGGGGATCGACCGGCTGGTGATGCTGCTGACCAACCAGCCGACCATCCGCGATGTCATGCTCTTCCCGATGATGCGCCCGGAGGAGTAGGCGTCCGCCCTCGGCGCAGGCGCATGAATGCGCGCCACGCGCGTCCGTCGCGCGCGACGCACGACGGCAGCGCGGGGGCGGGCGTGGCGAGGCCCTCCCATGCGCCGGCCAACACGCGCCGCACGCGCGCGGGGTTGGCCCCGGCGTGCAGCAGGGCGCGTGCTACCCCGGCGACGCCCCCGAGGAGCGCGGGAACTCCCCGGCCGTGGCGCTTCGCGAGCCACACCCAGTTGCGGGTGGCGAGGCGGAGCCAGCGGTCGGACTTGCGTGCGGCGGCGGGGCTGTCGTGCCACGCGACCCACGCGGGATCGAAGCGCACGTCGAGCCCGGCGCCCAGGAGTTTGAGCGCGAGGTCGACGTCGTTGCGGTAGAGGAAGAAGGCGGGCTCGTAGCCCCCGACGCGGTCCCACGCGTCACGCCGCACGATGTTCGCGCAGCCCATCACCGGGAAGCCCCCCCGCGCCTCGCGGGCGAAGGGCCACTCGGTGGCGCCGGTGCGCGGGTGGCGGGGGTGCAGGGCAACGCCGACGACGCCGGGCTCGCGCGCGAGGAGGTCGAGCGCGGCGCGGAGCGCGTCGGGGTCGGGCGAGGCGTCGTCGTCGAGGATGAGCAGGAGGTCGCCCCGGGCGGCGAGGACGCCCCGGTTGAAGCCTTCCACGCCCCGGTTGGCGTCGAGGGCGAGGACGCGAACGCCCGGGAACTCGCGCGGCACGCGGTCGGGGGTGTCGTCGGCGGAGGCGTTGTCGACGACGATGATCTCGTCGCAGCGTGGCGCGGCACGGAGCGACGCGAGGGTGTGCGCGAGCGCGTCCGGACGCCGGTAGTGCAGCACGACGGCCGAGAGCACGGCGTCAGGATACCGCGTGCGCGGGCTCGGCCTCGTGGGTGGGGGCGGGCACGTAGCGCGGGGCGGGCGGGAGCGGCATGATGTGCGGGCCACGCAGGCCCAGTTGCACCGAGAGGGTGAGCCCGCGGGCGAAGGTGCGCAGCGCGTCGCGCACGACGCGCGGGCGCTCGAGCCGCTTCACGATGAGGCCGTCGGTGGTCACCTTGATGACGGTGCGGCCGCGGCTCCAGTTCGTGGGCCAGCCGGTGGTGGTGATGGCGACATCGGCCGAGGGTCCGACGAGGGTACGCCAGACGCCCAGCAGCAGGTCGCGCAGGCCCGCGCCCTCGTGCGAGGCGCGCCAGCGCCGTCGGGGCCAGGCGAACTGGACTTTCTTCAACTCTTGCCGGAAGCCGTCGAGCCCGGGGATGGGGTAGCGCAGGGCGGGATGGACGTAGAGCGTGCCCGGGCGGCCGTTGGCGCGCCAGGCGCCGAGCTCGGCGTCGATGGTTTCGCGCAGCTTGGCGAAGGGGATCATGGTGATGCCGGTGGGCAGTTCGCGGGGCTCGAGGGCGGGGAACCGCCGGTCGCGGGCGTCGCGCAGGCCCCGCAGGTGCAGGGCGGCGAGTTCGGGGGCGCCCATCATGGCCTGGCCGATGGCGCGGGGCACCTCGCGCCACGCGCGCCGGAAGCGCCGGTAGCCGCCCATGCCCATGACGTCCATGTGCGAGAACGCGTTGCGCGCGATGTAGTAGCGGGCCCAGGTGACGTAGCGCCGGTTGCCGGGCGGGTGGAAGGCGCGGCTCTTGGGGGCGCCGAGCACGGTGTAGCCGGTGGCGCGGGTCATCTGGATGCACCAGTCGACGTCGTCGTAGTAGATGAAGTTGTCGGGGAAGAGCCCGGTGCGTTCGATGGCGCTGCGCCGGACGAGCGCGCTGCACGCCGCCAGGTAGTCGCAGCGGCAGAGCAGGCGCTTGTCGAGGTCGCCCCCGGCGGCGGGCATGACCCCGCCGTGCACGCGGCTGATGCGTCCGCCGACCTCCCAGGTGTGCCCGGTGTCGATGTCGCGCAGGCCCGAGCCGACGGCCCCGACGCGTGGGCGGCGCTTGAGGACGCGGACGAGCTCGCGCAGGCACGAGCGACCGACGCGGGCGTCGCTGTCGAGCCACCAGACGTAGTCCGGCTGGCCGTAGCGCCCGGATTCGCCCGCGCCCGAGAGGACGTGAGACATCCCGAGGTTGAACCCGCCCGAGCCGCCGGTGTTGCGGGGCGACCGGACGAACTCGACGCGCAGCCCGGGCGGGACGCGGATGGTGGAGAGCGGCTCGGTGGAGGCGTTGTCGACGACGACGCACCAGAGGTCGATGCCCCGCAGGTCGAGGCGCGCGACGTCGCGCAGGAGGAGGGTGAGGTCGTCGCGTCGGTTGAAGCAGGGAATGACCGCGGCGACGGTCACCGGTCGGGACGTGTGCGGGTGTGTGCCGTTGCGTCGAGCGGAGTCCGCGGAGAGGGGGGTGAGGGCTTCGAGGCCGACGACGGGCTTGGGGTCGGGCGCAAGATTGTCCATTCGCCGCCAAGCGTAGGGGGCGAGGGGAGATCGGGCGTGGGGCGGGCGTGTCGGGAAGGGGATGGGGCGGTATACTGGAGGGCGAGCCGGGGGCACCGCCCCCAAGGCGGCGGGGCGTCCCACGCGGGAACAGGCCCGGCCGACACGCCGAACAGACGAGGCGGCCTAGGCGTTGCCATGCGGGACGCTTGGCGCGGCATCTCAGGAGTTACCGACAATGCGGAGCCGACTTGGGACGGTCATGGCGGGTCTTCGTGCGAGGCTGACGCACCGGGCGGCGGGCGGGTGCTTCGACGCGCTGGAGGCCCGGGCGCTGCTGGCGGGCACGCCGCTGCCGCAACTCACCGATCTCGAGAGCCCGAACAACACGGTGGTTCGGTTCGAGACGAGCTTCGGCGACATCGACATCGAGCTGTTCAACACGCAGGCGCCGATCACGGTCGCGAACTTCCTGAACTACGTGACGAGCGGACGGTTCGACGAGACGTTCTTCCACCGGCACGCGATCAACCCGAACCCGTTCGTGCTGCAGGGGGGCGGGTTCCTGTTCGATGACGCGGCGGGGCTGTCGGCGGTGCAGACCGACGCGCCGATCGTCCGCGAGGACACGGGGCGGAGCAACGTCGCGCGCACGGTCGCGATGGCGCGGACGAACGCGATCAACTCGGCGACGAGCCAGTTCTTCATCAACTACGTGAACAACACGTTCCTGGACCCGACGGCCTCGACGAACGGCTACGCGGTGTTCGGGCGCGTGATCCAGGGCTGGGACGTGGTCACGACGATCCAGGCGCTGCGCAGCCTGGACGAGACGAACAACCCCGCGTGGGCGGGCGACGCGGAGGCGAGCGTCACGAACGAACTGCCGGTGACGGACTCGTTCATCCAGGGATCGGCGATCACCGAGGCCAACCTCGTGACGGTGCGCAACGCCGAGATCATCAAGCCGGCGAACGTCTCGGGGTTCTTCGCGCAGCGCCTGGTGATGCCCGAGGGCTTCCGGTCGGCGGGCACGATCGAGAACCTGGAGCTGTTCAACCCGAACTCGTCGACCGGCACGTACCAGGTGATCGCCCGCTACGAGAGCGGGCTGCGCGACACGGTGATCGCGAGCGGGTCTATCAACGCCGGGGCGACGCTGCGGATCCGCCTGTCGGATTCGGGCGACCCCACGCTGAACCTGGTGCGCACGGGCGTGCCGTACGCCCTGGTGGTGGAGACGGCGTTGCCCTCGGGGGCGACCAGCCCGCAGGCGATCACGGCGAGCGTGAACCGCGTGGACTACGGGGCGGCGACGGGCGAGGGGCTGTTCAACACGACCGGGTACGCGGACAGCGCGCTGCAGGCGTGGGACTTCGCCCGGATCGAGCGGAGCGACACGAGCGCGGAGTATCTCACCTGGCTGAACCTGTCGGACCAGCCGGCGACGGTGACGGTCACGCTGCAGACCGCGGGCGGGGCGCGGACCTTCACGCGCACGCTGGACGCCTACCGCCGGGGCGGGCTGGCGCTGGCGACGCTGGACACGGTGCCCGATGGCGTGCTGTCGGCGCGGGTGTCGTCGACGCGCCCGATCGTGGCGTTCCTGAGCGACTGGGACCTGCCGGCGTCCGGGCAGAACGCGTCGACCGCGTACACGCCGGCGTTCGGGCTGTGGGGCCAGCCGGGCGGGGGCTCGACGGTGGGCGGGCTGGCCGAGGCCGTGGTGCGCGAGAACTTCACGAACGTGCTGAGCATCGCGAACTTCGGGAGCACGGTGGCGATCGTGACGCTGAACTTCTGGCGCGACAGCCGCCTGCCGACGGAAGACCCGATCAGCCGGACGGAGATCGTGTTCGCGGGCGGGCGCGAGGACTTCGCGCTGACGACGGCGGACCTGGGGATCCCGGCGGGCGAGCAGTTCACGGTCACGTACTCGAGCGGGTCGGCGAACATCGCGGTGCAGTACACGAGCGTGGACAACGTGGGGCGGAACCAGTCGGGGTCGAAGCGGGCGGACGGCGTGTCGACGATGTTCGTGAGCCGCCTGGCGCCGGTGACGTTCTTCTCCGACGGGCAGATGGACCCGACGCGCACCGACAGCAGCGAAACGGAGACGATCTCGATCTTCAACCCGTTCGCGGACGACGCCAACGTCTTCTCGTACACCGTGCGGTACCACTTCTCCGACGGGACGTCGATCGACGCGTTCAGCGGGACGCTGACGTCGCGCGATCGGGTGACGCTGACGACGCAGTCGTCGTCGGCGGTGCGGAACAAGGCCGGGCAGAACACGGCGTTCCGGTCGTACACCGTGAGCGTGCTGGCGCAGGCGGTGAACGGGTCGACGACGAACGTGACGTCCGGGCTGGTGCAACTGACGCGGACCGACACCTCGACGGGGCGGTCGATCACGTCGACGGGCGCGCCGTCGGCGTTCGGGTTCGCGTTCAACGATCCGATCTTCCAGCCGGGGGGCGGCGGCGGCGGCGGGAGCTGACGCCAAGAATGCCGCTTCCCGGCGCGCTCCTGCGCCGGGCCTGAATGCCCGCCGAGCGACCGAGTTCCGCCCCCATCCCGCCCGGCGCGTCGCCCGCGCGCCGGGAGTCGAAGCGCGCCTTCGCGCGGTTCGTCCGGATGCTGGGGGCGGAGTGGCGGTTCGTGCTCCCGGCGTTCGGGTGCGTGCTGCTCTCGGGGTTCACGCTGGGCGTGGGCATGCTCGGCGCCAGCCCGATCCTGGACAACATCCTGGGCGCCAAGAAGGACCTTCCGGTCTTCGCGCGCGAGTTCAACGAGATGCTGCGCGACTGGGCGTCGTCGTCGGGCGTGGGGCGCGTGGTCGGCCCGGTGCTCGAGATCCCCGATGCGCTCATCGCGCGTCTGCCCGAGGGGCCCTTCACCGCGCTGGTGATCATCATGGCGGTGCTGGCGGTGCTGACGGCGGTGGGAGCCGCGGCGAACTTCGGGCACGCGTACCTCTCGATCACCGCGGTGAACAACACCGTGGCGCGGGTGCGCCTGCTGGCATTCCGGCGTGCGCTGCGCTCGCCCCTGGGGGTCGTGGCGCGTTTGGGCGCGTCGGATCTCGTGAGCCGCATCGTGAACGACAGCACGCAGCTCTCCAACGGGCTGCAGGTGCTGCTCTCCAAGGCGGTGCTGCAGGTCTTCAAGGGGGTGGCGGCATTGATTGTGGCGCTGGCGTTCGACGCGCGCGTCACGCTGGGCGCGCTGCTCGTGGCGCCCGCGCTCTACACCGTGATCCGGCGCCTGGGCAAGCGCATCAAGCGGGCGGCGGGGGCGGCGTTGGAATCGCAGTCCGACCTCATGGGGCACGCCGGGCAGGCCCTGGGCGGGCTGCGGACGGTGAAGGCGCACGGGGGCGAGCGCCTCGAGATCGGCGCGTTCCGCCAGCACAACCGCGACATGCTGCGCGAGCTGGGCCGCGCCCGCACCGCGCGGGCGCTCGCCAGCCCGCTGACGGAGATGCTCTCGATCTTCCTGCTGTGCGGGCTGGTGCTGCTCGCGGGCAACCTGGTCATCCGCGGGACGGTGAGCGCGAAGGACTTCATCCTGGCGCTCGCGTCGCTCGCCGTCGCCGGGGCCGCCCTCAAGCCGCTGACGGGCATCATCAACGACATCCAGATGGCGTCCCCGGCCGCGGCACGCCTGGCGCGCGTCATCGACCTCGCGGGCGAAGAGCCCCGCGCGCGGCGCACGGCGCGGCTGGGGCGGCATCGGCGCTCGGTCTCGTGGGAGGGCGTGCGATTCACGTACCCGGGCGCCGACGCGCCCGCCGTGCGCGACGTCTCGCTCGAGGTCTCGCACGGCGAGCGGGTCGCGTTCGTCGGGCCCAACGGCTGCGGCAAGACCACCCTGCTGAGCCTGCTGCCGCGACTCTTCGACCCCGACACGGGCACGATCCGCGTCGACGGCGTCGACGTCCGCACCGTCTCGCTGCGCTCGCTGCGGGCCCAGATCGGCGTGGTCTCGCAGGACACCGTGCTCTTCCGGGGCACGGTGCGCGAGAACATCGCGTACGGGCGCCTGGGCGCGACCGACGACGCCGTCGAGCACGCGGCCCGGCTCGCGCGGGCGCACGAGTTCATCGAGCGCCTGCCCCGGGGCTACGGCGCGCTGCTGGGCGAGGGGGGCTCGGGGCTGTCGGGCGGGCAGCGCCAGCGCCTGGCGATCGCCCGGGCCGTGCTGCGCGATCCGGCGATCCTGGTGCTCGACGAGGCGACGAGCATGATCGACGGCGAGAGCGAAGGGCGCATCGCCGAGGCGATCGCGGAGTTCAGCGTCGGGCGCACGACGCTGGTCGTGGCCCATCGGCTGAGCACGGTGCTGATGTGCGACCGGATCGTGGTGATGCAGGACGGGGTGATCGCCGACGTGGGCCGCCACGACGAACTGCTGGACCGGTGCGAGCTGTACCGCCAGTTGGCGCGCGGGCAGCTCCTGGTCTCGGGGCGGGGGTAGGCGTGCAACGACCCGGGTGTGATCCAGAGAACATGGCGGCGGAGGATTTCCTCTGCGACTTCTGCCTGCGCTCGTGGGCGTCGGACCGCCCGATGGTGGAGGGGCACAAGGGCTCGCTGATCTGCGCCGAGTGTCTGGCCGATGCGCACCGCGCGCTGGTGCTGGCGAAAGCGGGCGTGGCGCCGAGCCGGGGCGAGACGTGCGTGCTGTGCCTGACCGAGCCGGAGAAGTGCTGGCGGAGCACGCGGATCGAGGGCGGCCCGCTGGCGTGCCTCACGTGCGTGAAGCGGTCGGGCGCGATCCTGGAGAAAGACCCCGACAGCGGGTGGACCAGGCCGGGGGCGTGAGCAGAACGCAGAGCGCAGAGCACGAAGCGTCGCTACTCGAAGCGCGACGTACGAATCTCGGAACTTCCGTACTCCGGAACTCCGGAACTTCGGAACTTCGGAACTCCGGAACTTCTTACAACCTCGACGCCGCCAGGCTGGCGAGTTCGCTGCGTTCGCTCCGGGCGAGCGTGACGTGTGCGTAGAGGCGGACGCCCTTCATTTTCTCGATGGTGTACGCCAGGCCGTTGCTTGACTGGTCGAGGTAGGGGTTGTCGATCTGCCCGATGTCGCCGGTGAGGATGAGCTTGGTGCCCTCGCCGACGCGGCTGGCGATGGTCTTGATCTCGTGGGGCGTGAGGTTCTGCGCCTCGTCGACGATCATGAACTGGCGGGGGATGCTGCGTCCGCGGATGTACGTGAGGGGCTCGAGCACGAGCTTGCCGTCGGCCATGAGTTTGCCGATGCGCTGCTCGCTGCTCTGGCTCTCGGGGCCCTGCATGTGGGCGCCGCGGGTGCCGAGCAGGTAGCCGAGGTTGTCGAAGATGGGCTGCATCCAGGCGGTGAGCTTCTCGTCCTTGTCGCCGGGGAGGTAGCCGATGTCGCGCCCCAGGGGCATGATGGGGCGCGCGACGAGCAGCTTGTCGTAGCGTTCTTCGCCGAAGACCTTGCTCATGCCGGCGGCGAGGGCGAGGAGGGTCTTGCCGGTGCCCGCGCTGCCCAGGAGCGTGACGAGCTTGATGTCCTCGTCGAGGAGCACGTCCATCGCCATGGTCTGCTGCACGTTGCGGGCCATGATGCCGTAGACCGGCTTGCGGGGCCCGGTGACGGGGATGAGGTGCTCGGTGTCGCCCAGGCGCCGGGCGAGGCCCGTGTGGTTCTCGTCGTCCTGGTCGCAGAGCACGACGAACTCGTTGGGGATGAGTGCCGCGTCGAAGGGCTCATCGTGGGGCATCGCGTCGGGCCCGCCGCGCAGCTCGGTCGTGCCTCGGAGGCGCTCCATGGGCAGCATGCGGTCGCGGTAGAGCTCGTCGATGAGCGCGCCCTCGACGCGGAGGGTCGTGAACCCGGAGTAGAGGCGTTCGGCGTCGACCTTCTGGTTCTCGAAGTCCTCGGTCTTGATGCCCAGGGCGTCGCTCTTGATGCGCGCCGAGAGGTCCTTGGTGACGAAGACCGTGCGGACGCCCTTTTCCTTCAGGTGGTAGGCGACGGCGATGATGTGGTTGTCGGGCTGGTCCTCGATGATCGCCGCGGGGCGGGCGAAGTCGGTGACCTCGATGCGGATGGTGCCCGTGCGTCCGTTGACGCCGGGCGAGCGTGCCGCGTTGGGCAGCGTGGGCAGCCGGTCCCACTGCACGCCCTCGCTCAGCCGCCCGATGGCGCGCAGGCGGTCGAGGTGGCGGATGCACGCCCGGGCGTTGCGTCCCAGGTCGTCGTCCTTCTTCTTGAGCTTGTCGAGTTCTTCGATGACCTTGAACGGGATGACGACGTGGTTGTCCTGAAAGACGAACAGCGCGTCGGGGTTGTGCAGCAGGATGTTCGTGTCGAGCACGAACGTCTTGACGCCCTTGTCGGACGCGGGCTCGCGCCCCTTGCCTCGCGCGGGCTTGTCGTCGGGGTGGTTCCCGTTCCGTCCCTGGTCGGTCGGGTGGAGGTCTGCGCCCGGCGCGGGGTGGACCGGCGGCTGGGCCGACGACGCGACGCCTTTGACCATCTCTTCCCCCGGAAGCGGCGTTCCCCGCTTGTTCGATTGGCGCCCGGGCCTGGTCACTCCATTGACTCCATCGGCCGGACGCCCTCCATGGGTTCGCCGAGCAGCATACTTCGTCGGGCGGTTGTGCGGAAGCCCAACGTCCGTCTTTGCGCGTCTTTTATTGTGGCGGTTCCCGCTAGCCCGGCTCGAACGCCCCGAAGCTCGCCGTCAGCGACAGCAGCACCCCGATCACCCCGGCCAACGCCGCCTTGGTCAGCGTCGCGACGGTGCGCCCGATTGCGGCCCCCATCGCGGCTTTTCCGGATTCCCTCCAGCAGCGCTGCAGCGTGCGCTCGCCGATGAGCGCCCCGCCCGCCGCACCCACCACCCCGCCCAGGATCGTCCCGACCGGGAACGGCGGGAGCGCGGAACCGACAATCGCGCCGATGAACGACCCGACCATCGCGCCGATCGCGCCGCGCCGCGTCGCGCCGGCGCGTGAGGCGCCCAGCGCACACGCCGCGAACTCGATCACCTCGGCGATCACCGCCAGCGCGAGGGCGACCAGGATCGCCCACCAGGGCACGAGCTCTGGCTGCCACAGCTTGACGCCCGCGGCCACGACGATGGGCACCCACGTTCCCGGCAGCGTGATCACGGTCAGCACCACGCCGACCAGCGATGCCAGCAGGATCACCCCGACGCCCGCGATGTCGGCCCAGGGCCAGTCCAGCATCACGCCCTCCGAGACCATTGTTCGGAATCCGCCGCTCGGGCGTTCGAAGGTGCGGGCGATTGTCGGGAAGCCGCGGCCCGGGGCTCAGGCCTTGGGCGCGTCCGGCGGCGGGGTCTTCGGGTCGACCACGGTGGGCGCGTCGGGCGAGACCGCGCCCTGCGCGGGGGCGGCGGGCTGGTCGCCGGCCTTCTTGGCGTCGTCGGCCGCCCGGTCCGGGAACGCGGCCCGCTCCATGGCCAGCACCCACTCCTCGACGGGCTCGTACCGCATGAGGTCGAGCTCGACGCCCTTGCCGCCCAGCGTCGGGTGCCCGGGCTTGACGCGCAGCGTGCAGTAGAACTTGTGCCAGCGGCGTTTGTCGACGTCCTCGAGATCGGCCGGCGCGAGCGACGATCCGTCGGGCAGGGTCAGGCGCATGATCGCGGGCTCGAACGCGAAGGTCTTTGCGCGCACGCGCGCGACGAGCAGGAGCAGGTAGGCCCCGATGCCGAACCCGCCGGCGGTGATCAGCCACTGCACGGGGATGTCCCACGCGGAGAGGGGGCTGGGCACTTCCGCCGGCGCGCCCTGCGCGCTGGTGAAGGCTTTGCCGAGCGACTCGAGGCGCCCGCGCGCCGATTCGACGCGCTCGCCCCGGAAGTCGTCGCGCGGGATGTCGGTCGCCTGCGACGCGTCGAGGCGCCCGACGAGGGCGAGCTGCTCGAGCCAGACCAGGAGGGCGGGCTCGGCGCCCTGCAGCCCGGTTCCTTCGCGCGCGGCCCGGAGGCGCTGCAGTTCGGCGGCGGGGTCTTTGATGGCGGCGCGAGACTCGGTGAGTTCGCGGCGCTGCTCGAGCTGCTGGAGGAACTGGTGCTCGAGGAACTGGGCCGCCTTCTCGCCCCGCCCGGGGTAGACGACCGTCGCGTCGATGAGCCCCCAGACGCCAAAGCCGAGGAGGACGACCGCGATGATGATGATGCGGCGCATCCAGCGCGGGGAGACGCGCGAGCGCAGCGGCGCGGCGGTGTCGGCGCCCGAACCGCTCGTTGTCGAACCGCCCCCTTCACCCGTCGCGGCGTCGCGCATCGGTGCTCCCCCCCTCGCGGGCGTCGTCGGCCGGTCTTACTCGTTCACGTCCACGTCGTCTACGCGGTCGAGCGCCCGGGCCCACCAGCGCTCGGCCAGCGCCGGCCCGCCCGGGCGCGACATCAGGCGCGAGAACCCGCCCGCGTTGACCGAGCGGATCGGGATGCGCGGGTATTCGCGCCCCGACCGCAGGGCCCGCGTCAGCCACAGGGAATGCTGACGACGGAAGAGTTCGCTCGAAGTCAGCACGCGCCGGACAGATCCCCAGATCATGACGCAGAGTGTACCCGGCCCGCGGGGGGACATCCCCACAGCGCCCGCCGCGCCGGCGCTCGCCCGGCACGGCGCAGCCCGGCGGCACGTACCCTCATCTCGCATGCCCAGACCCCGGGTCGTCATCATCGGGGCGGGGTTCGCCGGGCTGGCCGCGGCCCGGGCGCTCCGCCGGGCGCCGGTCGCCGTCACGATCATCGACCGCCAGAACCACCACGTCTTCCAGCCGCTGCTGTACCAGGTGGCGTCGGCGGCGCTCTCGCCCGCGCAGATCGCCGCGCCGGTGCGGGCCATCCTGGGCGCCCAGCGGAACACCGAGATCGTGATGGGCGAGGTCGTGGGCATCGACCTGGCGCTGCGGGGCGTGTGCCTGGGCTCGGGCGAGGTGCTGGGGTACGAGACGTTGATCATCGCGGCGGGGGCGACGCACTCGTACTTCGGGCGCGACGACTGGGCGGCGTTTGCGCCCGGGCTCAAGACGATCGACGATGCGCTCGCGATCCGGGCGCGCCTGCTGCGCGCGTTCGAGGCGGCGGAGCGCGAGACCGACCCGGAGCGCGTGCGGGCGCTGCTGACGTTCGTGGTGGTGGGGGCCGGGCCGACGGGCGTGGAGATGAGCGGGGCGATCGCGGAGATCGCGCGGTCGATCATCCGGGCGGACTACCGGCGGATCGACACAAGCCGCGCCCGCGTCGTGCTGATCGAGGCGCAGGCGCGGGTGCTGCCGAGCGGGTTCCCCGACGTGCTGTGCGCCCGGGCCGCCCGCGACCTGCGCGACATGGGCGTCGAGGTGCGCACCGGGGAGCGGGTGACGGCGATCGACGCGCGGGGCGTGGAGGTGGGGGGCGTGCGGATCGAGTCGTGCAACGTGATCTGGGCGGCGGGGGTGCGGGCCTCGCCGCTGGGCGCGCTGCTGGGCACGGACCTGGACGCGAACGGGCGCGTGAAGGTGGGCGCTGATCTTGCCCTGCCCGGGCACCCCGAGGTGTTCGTGATCGGCGATCTCGCGCATGTGCCCGACGGGGCACGGGGCGGGCTGGTGCCGGGCGTTGCACCGGCCGCGATGCAGATGGGGCGGTACGTGGGGGGCGTGGTGGCGCGCGAGTCTCGGCGCGGTGGTGCGCCCGGGCCCCGACCTGCGTTCCGATACCGCGACAAGGGCACGCTCGCGACGATCGGGCGCGCCCGGGCCGTGGCGCGCGTCGCGGGGATGAACCTCACCGGGTTCGTCGCGTGGGCGTTCTGGGCCCTGCTGCACGTGTTTTTCCTGATCGGCTTCCGCAATCGCGTGATGGTGATGTTCGACTGGGTGTGGGAGTACGTGTTCTTCGAGCGCGGCGCACGCCTGATAACCGGCGACGGCGGCCGGTCGGAGGCGGCGCCCCCGACGTAACCCCGGCTTGGCCCCGCCCGTGTGTGCGGATCCTGCGTCGTGTGCGGACTTTCCGGTCCTGCGGGTGGCCACGACCGAATCCGCGTGTCATGGTGTACCCGTGCCGGATCGGGAGACCTGCGCGCTTGTGGCGCGGCTCTCTCTCGCTCTCTCGCTTTTCTGAGCCTTCCAGCCGCCGCTTCGGGGGTGATTCATGCGTGGTGCGCGTCTTACGAACTTCGTGCTCGGCGCGGTCGCGTCGGCGGGCCTGGTGGGAACGGTCGATGGTGCGGTCGTCACGATCCCCGTGGCGCAGGACGCGACGATCATCCAGGAGAACGGGGCGATCGCCAACGGGCAGGGCCTGGGCCTGTTCGTCGGGCAGACCGGCGCCGACTTCACGCGTCGGGCGCTGGTGCGGTTCGACCTGTCGTCGATCCCCGCGGGCAGCACGATCAACAGCGTGTCGTTCGCGATGAACCTGACGCGGGCGCAGTCGGGCTCGTACGCCGTGGCGCTGCACCGGCTGACGGCGGGCTGGAATGAGGGCCCCAGCCACGTGGGCAACGACAACGGGCAGGGCTCGTTCGCGCAGACCGGCGACGTGACGTGGACGCACCGCACGTTCGGCGCGGGCCCGCTGTGGACGACTCCCGGCGGGGATTTCGTCGAGCAGGCCAGCGCCTCGCGCACCATCGGCACCGCGCTCACGGCGTACACGTGGACCTCCACGCCGCTGCTCGTCGCTGACGTGCAGGCATGGCTGGACGCCCCGGCGACGAACTTCGGCTGGATCATCCGGGGCAGCGAGACGCAGTTCATGTCGGCGCGCCGGTTCGCGTCGGGCGAGTTCTCGTCGCCCGCGCAGCGCCCGCGCATCACGATCGACTACACCCCTGTCCCGTCGCCGGGCGGGTGGGGGCTGGTCGGGGCGGGCTGCCTGCTGGCGGCGCGGCGCCGGCGTTAGACGGGCAGCGGCTGGGTGCCGATGATCCACGCGATGCCGCCGAGCGCCGGCACGCCCACCAGCGCCAGGTGCACGGTCCAGCGCACCCTGCCCCGCAGGCGGGCGAAGGGGCGGAGGGTGGTGAGCCCGGCGCCGACACACGCGACGGCCGAGCACGCGTTCGAAACCGCCGGCATCTCGTTGAACGCGTGCGAGGTGAACCACAGCCCGGCGAGGAACGCGGGGACGAAGCCCGCCGCGGCCGCGAGCCGCAGGTACGGCATGCGGATGGCGACGAGCAGGGCCGGGCCGATGGTGGCGCAGACGCCCGCGGCGAGCACGGCGGGCTTGAGCACGGCGGTGAGCGCGATGGAGATGCTCATCCCCGCGCAGACGATGACGAGGAGGTTGGGCGGGATGGCGCCGGGCACCCGGGCCGCCCGGTCGATGCCCCACCACGCCGCCAGCCCCGCGAGCGTCCACCCGCCGATGCGGAGTACCGCGTCCTCGCGGGGCCAGAACTCCAGGACGTTGCGGGCCATGAGCAGGAGCGCGCCGACGATCAGGGCGCTCCGCACGGCCCACCACGCGCCGGCCGCGACCCACCGCCACGCGTCGCGGCGGTCTTGCCCCAGGACGCCCGCGGCGCAGGACAGGACGGCACCGGCGGCGGCGAGCGGGAGGAGCCACTCGGACCCCGCGCGGGGCGGGATCGTCGGGGCGCCGGTGCCCCACGCCGCGAATACGAGGAACACCCACGGGAGGGTGAGGGCGGTGGCGAGCTCGGCGAAGCGGGTGCCGTGCCTGGCGCGATCCCAGAGGAACCAGAGCAGCGCGAACGAGACGCCGATGGGCGCGAGCACGGTGAACACAACGGCCTGAACGTGCGATTCGATCCGTCGCCTCCTGCGAACTGCGAAAGTCGCCGCCGGCCCGTCAGGGAAGGCGGAGACGAGTTGGTCTGAAACGTATTACTTCGCGCCTTCGAGGGCGACGGTGAGCCAGACCTCGTCGCTGAGCCCGCCGTCCTTCACGTTGGTGGAGTTGCCGAAGTCGGTGCGCTTGATGGAGAAGGTGGCCTCGACGCCCATGATCTGCTTGCCGCGGCCCTGTCCCTGCCCGAGCACGGTGAGGCGCGCGGTGACGGGGTTGGTCTTGCCGATGAAGGTGAGATCGCCGGTGACGTCGTAGACGCCCTCGCTGACGGGCGTGAACTTGGTGGACTTGAAGGTGATGGTGGGGAACTCGCCCGCGTTGAAGAAGTCGACCTTGCGGATGTGCGCGTCGCGGCCGGCGTTCCCGGTATCGACCTTCCCGCTGGGCACGATCACCTCGATGGCGGAGGCGCCCGGGTTCGCGGGGTCGATGGTGAACGAGCCGGTGGGCTCGTGGATCATGCCGTAGACGTTCGCCACGCCCATGTGGCGGATCTTGAACACCACGCCCGAGTGGACCTTGTCCACGGTGTAGGTGTCGGCGGCGGCGGGCGCCGGGGCGGGGGTCGCGGCGGGGATGGCCGACATCGTGGCGATGCCGGCGCCGGCGACGAGTGCGAGCGACGTGATGCTGATCCAGGCGCGCGAACGAGTCTGCATGATGAACCTCCGGGTATGAGTGATCGGACACGATCCCTGTTGCAACAAGCGTACGGCGCGACGTGGGTCCCGTGTTCGCGCGGGGGCGCGCAGAACCCGGGGCGCGTTCTCAAGCCTCGCGGCGGATTGGCTCTAGCATTCGTGCCCCATGTCGGGCGACTGCACCGGAGCGAACCATGGCCCTTGTGACCACCGAACATCCGTTCAACACCCGAACTGATTCCCTGCTCCAGTCGCTGCGCGAGGGCGGGCTGTGGAAGCGTCTGCGGACGATCGACAGCCCGATGGACGCCGTCGTGCGCATGCGGATGGACGACGGCTCGACGCGCGAGGTGATCTGCTTCTGCTCGAACAACTACCTCGGGCTGGCGAACCACCCGGAGGTGATCGACGCGGGGCTCAGGGCTTTGCGCGACTACGGCGCGGGCACGGCGAGCGTGCGGTTCATCTGCGGCACGTTCACGCCGCACGAGGAGCTCGAGGCGCGCATCGCCGACTACATGGGCACGCAGAGCGCGTACACGTTCGTGAGCTGCTGGACCGCGACCGAGGCGGTGTTTCCGACGCTGTGCGAGCCCGGGGACATCATCATCTCGGACGAACTGAACCACGCGTGCATCATCGACAGCGTGCGCCTCGCGACGACCATCAAGAAGGGCGTGCACAAGGCGCTGTACAAGAACAACCGGCTCACGGGGCCCGGCTCGCTCGAGGAGGCGCTCGTCGCGGCGCGGGCGAACCCGGACGTCACGGGCCAGGTCTGGGTCGTGACCGACGGGGTCTTCAGCATGGAGGGCTCGATCGCCGACCTCCCCGCCATGCGCTGCCTGTGCGACGCGCACGGCGCGATGCTCGTCGTCGACGACAGCCACGGGCACGGCGTCATGGGGCACACCGGGCGCGGCACGCACGAGCACTGGGGCATGCTCGACGGCCCGGCGCGCGTCGACGCCTTCACCGGCACGCTCGGCAAGGCCCTGGGCGGGGGCGCGGGGGGCTTCGTCGCCGGGCCCCGGCGCATGACCGACCTCATCGTCCAGCGCGGACGTCCCACGCTCTTCAGCAACGCCCTGCCCGTCACCGTTGCGGCGAGCGCGAGCAAGGCGATCGAGGTCCTGCGGCGCGAGCCCGAGCGCGTGCAGCGCCTGCGCGACAACGTCCGCTACGCACGCACACGCCTGAAAGACGCCGGGTTCGACGTGCTGCCCAGCCCCACGGCCATCTGCCCGATCATCGTGCACGACACCGCCCGCGCCATCTCGATGAGCGCGCGCCTGCTCGAGAAGGGCGTCTTCGTCATCGGCTTTGGGTATCCCGTCGTGCCCGAGGGGCACGCGCGCCTGCGCTGCCAGATCTCCGCGGCCCACACGACCCAGCACATCGACGCGCTCGTGGACGCCCTCAAGAGCCTGTGACGCGGGCCTACCGCCCCGGCCAGGGCGAGCGGGGCAGCGAGCGCCCGGGCACCGGGTCGTACGACGGCGTGGTGTTGGAGAGGTGATGGCCCCACATCTGGCCGAAGCGCTCGGCTTCGGCGCGGCGGGCGTCGGGGCTGACCTCGTCGCGCAGGACCTCGGTCCAGAGCGGCGGACGCCCGGACGAGGCGCCCGCGCACCCGCCGAGCAGCACGCCGGTGAGGCACGCCGCCCCGAGCAGGCATGACGGAAACAGCAGCGGGGCACGCGGCGCGACGGGACGGCGCGCGGTCATCGGCGCGGGTTCCGGGGCGAGCCCTGGCGGATGGACGGCGGCGGCTTGGGCGGGAAGGGCGTCCGCACGACGGGGGGCGAGATTTCCAGCGGGCCGGACGTGTCGCCGGGCGAGGGGCCTTCGACCGGCGCGCCGACGGGAACGCCCGACGCGAAGTTGGCGCGGCTGCCGGCGGCGGAGTCTCCGGCGCTGAGCGGGGCTCCGGACAGCCCGGGCCCGCCGCTCTGCCCGGAGATGGGCGAGCCGGACTGGCCGGGGACAGGAGGTTCGGCGAGGCGGGCGAAGATGAGCCGCCCCGCGCTGGTCTGGAGCGAGGAGACGACGGTGAGCGGCGCAACCTGGCCGATGCGCTGGCCCCCGTCCTCGACGACGACCATGGTGCCGTCGGGCAGGAAGCCCACGCCCTGCCCGGGCTGTTCGCCCGCGCGCATGATCTTGAGCGTGATGGACTCGCCGGGGATGAGGGCGCTCTTGAGGGCGTTGGCGAGGTCGTTGAGGTTGAGCACGCCGACGTTCTGGATCCCCGCGACGCGCGCCAGGCCCACGTCGGCGGTCAGGATGATCGCCGGCATCGTGCGCGCCAGCTCGACCAGCATCAGGTCGACGTTCTTTCCGGGGATCGAGCGCTCGTCGATCGTCACGTCGATCCGCGGGCTGCGCTGCAGGCGGGCGATCATGTCCAGCCCGCGACGCCCCTTGGCCCGCGTCACGGCGTCGGGATGGTCGGCGAGCAACTGGAGTTCCTGCACCACGAAGCGCGGCACGACGACCGGTGCCTGGATGAAGCCCGTCGGCGCGATGTCGGTCAGACGCCCGTCGATCAGGATCGAGGTGTCCACGAGGATCGGACGCACGCCCCGCATCTGCTTCGCGAACTCGACATAGGGAATCACCAGGCGGAAGTCGTCCTTGGTCTGCAGGACGATGACCACGCCCAGGTAGCACAGGCTGATGCCGATGAGGATCTTGATCGAGTTGACGGCGGGCTTGAGCACCTTGAGCGCCTCGGACTCGGGCACCCAGCTCTGCAGCAGCAGGTCGATGACGAAGCCGATGACCAGCGTCGCGAGCATGCCCGCGATGACCCCGGTCAGCACGCCCAGCACGGTCGCGATCTTCTTGCGGGGCGTTAGCACGTCTACCGCGAGGGCGAGACCGAACAGAACCCCGGCGAAGAGCATGGGGGCCCACCAGCGCCAGGTGACGTTGGAGGCGAGCGGGTCGCTGGCGGCCTGGATGACCGCCAACGCCGCGAACGTCGTCATCAGGATGAGGTACGCCACGCGCACCAGGCGCACGATCAGCGATTGCTGGCGTTCGGCGGCCTCGGCGGGGCTGGGTTCAACCTTGGGTGGGTTCACGGACGGAGTGTACGGGTGAACGGGGGGAAGGGGTGCGGATTCTGCGGCGTGGGCAGGTCCGGATTTCCTCCGAGCGCCCCGTATTCATGGGCGAATACCGGAGGCGGGGTAGACTTTGACGCGTGCCCCCCCGGGGGGGACGCCGCGGGAGACGATCTCATGCAGCGCAGCACCGCCGCCGTCGTGCCGGCACGTCCGGGTTTCTCGCTCCTCGAGCTCACGCTCGTGATCGCGATCATGGGCGTCCTGATCGCGGTGGCGGCGGTCAGTCTGGCGGGCGCGGGCGAGCGGTCCAAGCGGCGTGCGACGGAGATGACGCTGACGACCGTGAAGAACCAAATCGAGTCGTACCACCTGAACTACAGCGCCTATCCGCCGGACCTGCGCACGCTCGTGACGGCCAAGTTCCTGGAGGACGGGAAGTTGCGCGACGGCTGGGACAAGCCGCTCGTCTACGATCCGCGTCCGGCCGGCGCCCACAAGTACGTCCTGGGCTCGGCGGGCGAGAACGGGCAGTTGGGCGACGAGGACGACGTCGACGTCTGGCGCATCAACCAGGAATCGCCCGGGTCCAACTGACCGGGTTCGGGGTGCAACCGGTGACACGCGGCGGCCCGGGTGGAACTCGGCGCGGCAGGCTCGGCACGACGCTCGCGTGGCGCCGCGGGCTCACGTTCATGGAGACGATCGGCGCGACGGTCATCCTCGCCCTGCTGGCGGCGGTGATGTTCAGCGCGTTCAACTCCATGATCGCCGGGCAGGTGCGCCAGCGCCAGCGTCTCGCGTGCGCCGAGGTCGCCAACCGGCTGATCCTGCAGTACCTCGACGACCCGGACACCATGCCCCCGCCGTCGTACCCCGTGGAGTACGAGGGCGAGCGCTTCCGCTGGGAGCTTGAGCGCACGCCGGTCGAGCGCGTGTGGGCGAATCCGGAGTTCATCCAGGAGAACGCGGGCCCGACGAATGTCTCCGTGACGGACGACCGGCTGGAGCACGTGGGGGTGCGGGTGTGGCTGGCGGAGGAATCCGGCGGGTCGTACGTGTTTGATGCGCTGGTGCCCCACGCGAGCATGGGACGCCTGATCGATCCGCTGGGGATGCGCAACCCCGACACGATCGAGCACATCTTCGGCACGCCCGGGAGCGCGCGCTACCAGCGCTTCATGGAGGAGATCGCCCGGTTCTCGAACAGCGGGGGCGGGTCGCGGCGCGAGCGTGCGCCGGCGCGTTCGCCGGGCGGGGCCGCGGGCGGGGAGCGGCCCAAGTGAAGCGACGCGCGTTCACGCTGCTGGAGATGACGCTGGCCGTCGCGATCGCGAGCGGGCTGGTGCTCGTCGCGATGATGATGTTCATGTCGATGGAGCGGACGGATCGGCTGCTGGGGGTGCGGGCGGAGCAGGGCTCGGACCTGGCGCAGGTGCGGCTGGTGATGCAGCGGGCGACGCTGTCGTTCCTGATGACGCCGCGGGCGACGCGTCCGCGAGCGACCCCGACCGCGCGGGCGCGCGAGACGGGCACGGAGGCGGAGGGGGAGGCGGAGGAGCGGCTGCTGACGCCCCGGGTGATCTTGGAGGCCGACCCGCGTGTCGCGGGGATCATGATGTCGCGTCGCGACGATCCGGGGGTCTACGCGGTGCAGCGGCTGGAAGCGGTGCTGATGGATTCGCCGGTGCCGGATTCATCGCGGGACCTGTGGCGGTGGGTGGATGGGACGACGCGTCGGGCGCGGCGATCGGCCGACGACGTGGCGAAGGACGAGCGTGGAGCGAGCGCGGCGGCGGATGCGGATGTGGAGGAGGCGCAGGCGCCGGTGCGGGCGGTGCGGGGGGCGTTCGAGTTCTGGCCGCAGGGAAGCCGCGGGGCGCAGGGTGATCTCGAGGCGATCCGCGCGCTGAGCGGCGGACCGACGGAGACGCCGATCTTGTGGGAGTTGTGGTGGGTGCCGCTGCCGGCGCGGGGCGAGTACGTGGACGACCCGTCGCCGCCGTCGCCGGTGCTGGGCGAGGCGTACCAGGTGGCGGCGAACATCCGGTACGCGCGGTGGACGTTCTTCGACGATCGCGAGCGGAAGGTGGCGTTCGAGGCGGCGACGCGCCAGGCGTTGCCGGCGTACGTGGAGTTGGAGATCGAGACGGGCGCGGGGCTGCGGGCGAAGTACATGTTCGAGACGGACGGCTCGTACGGGCCCGAGTCGGCGCGGCCGCCCGAGGCGCCGCCCGCGCCGGGCGAGGTGGCCAGGCCGTCGGGCGCTGGGGGCGGGGGCGGCTTCGGTTCCGGGGCCGGCGGCGCGGGCGGGGGCGGCACCGGCGGGGGCACCGGCGGGGGCAAGGGTGGCGACAAGGGCGGCGGGAAGGGGGGGGCCAAGTGAGCACCCTCGCGCGTCATCGCGGCGCGTTCGCGCTGCCCCTGGCGCTGCTGCTGGTGGTCGTGTGCACGACGATGCTGGCGGTGATGCTGCAGCGTCACGGGGCGGACCAGCGCACGGCGCAGCGTCAGATCGACGCGTACGCGTTCGGGCATGCGACGCGCGGGCTGAGCGAGGCGCTCAACCTGCTGGCGCAGCGCAAGCAGGGGACGATCGGGCAGGCGCTGGACCGGGACGGGAAGCTGGCGGACCTGCGCGTGGCGGGCGGCGAGGTGCTGTCGATCTACCTGGAAGACGGGCAGGGGCCGGCGCTGTCAAACCTGTCGGGGCTGGGGCAGGAGAACTTCACGCTCGGGCGAGACCTGCTGCGGCGCCTCGTGGAGGCATCGCCCGAGGACGCGACGCGCATGACGCGCGAGGAGGGCCCGCTGTCGGTGAGCGTGAACACGGCGCCCGAGGCGGTGCTGCAGGCGGCGCTGGGGGCGATCACGGGCGGGGGCGCGGCGAGCGGGCTGGCGGGCGACATCGCGGCGCGTCGGCGCGCGGAGGGGTTCATCGACGAGGAAGGGCTGCGCAACCTGATCTCGGGCTCGGAGCTGTCCGACGAGCAGAAGCAGCGGGCGCACGCGCTGCTGACGGCGACGCCCACGCTCTGGCGCGTGCGGGCGGTGCTTGATTCCGGGCGGGTGCGGGCGCAGCCGGTCGAGTACCGGGCGTGGGCGATCTTCGTCCGCGCGCGGGCCGGGGGCGACCGCGCGAACATGGTGCAGCGGAGCGTGGCGATCTTCGGCTGGGAACGCGTCGCCGAGGTTCCGTATCCTGACGAGATGCCAATGGGAGACGCACCATGACGCCCCCGATCATCGATCGCGGCGCCGCGAAGGCGAACACGCGCCTGGCCGCGGGCGCGGGCGCGGTGCTGCTCGCGTGCGGGGCGGCGCTGGGCGTGCTGGGGCTGCCGGTGTCGCGGGTCGAGCCGGTGCCGGACGTGCTGACGCTGCCGCCCCCGCCGCCACGCACCGAGCCCGGCGAGACGCGGATCGAGGCGGCGCTCGACATCGAGGCAGCGAGTGCGCGGATGCGCGCGCTGGGCAACAGCCCGCGGGCGCCGGCGGCTCCCGGGTCGCCGACGCCGGAAACGCCGGGCGCGTCCGCCGCGGCGCCCCCGCCACCACCGCCCCCGGCCGAGGCCCGCTATATCGCGAACATCGCGGTTGGGAGCCGGCTGCTGGCGGTGCTGGTAGACGGCGAGCGCCAGCGGATCGTGAAGGCCGGTGACACGCTCTTGGGCGGCGGGAAGATCGTGCGGGTGGAGCCGGACAAGCTCGTCGTCGAGGACGGCGCGGGACGCCGGACGATCCCGATGGCGGAGCGGACGGGCGAGGTGCTGTCGCGCGCCGCGCCGGCGCCGGCGCCCGGGCCGGCGCCGATGGCGATCAAGAACCTGCCGCGGCCGACGGCGCCGGGGGCCGCCAAGGGCACGTCGCTGGCGGGCGTGCTGGGCGGGTCGCCGGTGCCGTCGCGCACTCCCGGGCCGACGAAGCGCGTCCGCGGGACGCCCGACAACTCGCCCGAGCGGCTGGACGAGATCTTCTCGGAGATCAAGGCGTCGGGGCGCTTCAAGGGCGAGAACGAGATCTGGGACGCCGCCAAGCAGCAGTTCGAGCAGGAGGCGGCGGAGTCTGAGGAACGCCAGCAGCAGTCCGGGGGCGCGCGGTGAGCGCACGGGTGCTCTTTCTGTCGCGGGGTGACCGCGGCGCACGGCTGCGGGCGGTCCGTCTCACGGGCGAGCGGTCCGACGTCCGCTACCCCGAGACCGGCGCACTCGAGGGCGTGGCGGAAGATTTCCCGCCGGTGGCGGCGTGGGTGCGCGAGCAGCTCGACCGCACGCGATCGTCCACCGGCATTGCCCAGCTCTGCGTCGATGTCGAGGGGGGCGTGTGCGCGTGGCTGAGCGCGCCCAGCGCCGAGCCGGCGGTGGTCGCGGCGAGCGCCCGCATGGGCTCGGGCGACGGTGCGCCCCCCGCGGGCGGGGCGCTCGACTACTACGCGCCCGACGACCGGGGCGCGACGCTGCAGGCCCTGGGGCAGCGCGGCGGCGACGGCGTTTCGCGCCTGGCGGTGCTGGGCATCACCGACGTGCCCGCCCGATTGCTCATCGATGCGCTCGACCGGGCGCGCGTGCCCGTCGAGAGCGTGTCCACGCTGTGGCACGCGATGGCCCGGGCCTGGGACCCCGGCGCGCCCCGCGGGGCCGAACGCGACGCGCCGCTCGCCGACCCCGGCCCGGTGTGCGCGGTGCTGGTGGTCGATCCCGAGGGGCGGCTGCTGTGGTGCTGGTCGTGGGGCGGGCGCGTGCTGTGCGCGGGGGCGATGCGCGTGCGTACCTCGGCGCCCGACGGGGCGGTGCACCTGGGCGCCGACGAGGCGTCGCGGCTGACGGCGGAGTGGCTGTCGTGGGGCGTGCAGCTCGGACGCGTGCCGGGGCGCGTCGTGGGCGTGCTGCCGGACGCGGCGGCGGGCGACGAGGACTTCGTGCGGGCGCTGGTCGCCTCGTGGGCGAAAGCGCCGTTCGACGCCGTGCGCGTGGCGGACCCGGTGGGCGAGACGCTCGCGCGTCTGGCGCGGGCGCTGGAGGACACGCCCCGGGCGTTCGCGCTGTCGGACGATCCGTCGACGGGGTTGCCCGCGCTGGCCAACCGGCCCGGGGCGGCCCATCGGCGGATGCACCTGGCGCGGGCGGCGGCGTTGATGGTGGCGGCGGGCGGGGTCGCCATCGGCGTGTGGCAGTTGTCGCGCGCGAGCGAGGCGGCACGCCGGGCGGCGGACGATTGGAAGGCGCGCTGGACCGCGCTCATCGCCGAGGTGTCTCCCGAGGCCGCCCGCCCCAGACCCGGCGTGACGCCCCTCGCCCAGTTGGAGGACGAGGTGCGCCGGCTGGAGCGGGCGGCGGCCCCGGTCGTGCGCACGGACCAGACCCAGCCGGTGATGCAGGAGTTCGAGACGATCTCGCTGGTGCTGGCGAGCGCCGGGTGCGATCTGGAGGATCTGGATCTGGATTCGACGACGCGGGTGCGCGTGGTGACGATCGTTCGGAGCGCGCAGCAGGCGGAGGCGATCCTCGAGGGGTTCCGGCGCGTGGGGGGCTCGCACGTCGACAACTGGACGCTGCAGGTGCGGGACGTGCCCGGCGGGGCGGAGCGGCGGGTGCGCGCGGAGTACCGGGCGGACTGGGCGACGCCCGCGCCGCGCAGCGGGGGAAACGGCGCGTGACGCAACTTCCCGATGGTGGCGCGGCGGAGGAGCGTCGGCTGCTGCTGGCGTCGGTGGCGGCGCGGGCGGAGCGGAGCAACCAGCCCCGACACGTCGTGCTCCTGGCGGGCCTCGTGCTCGCGGGGGCCGTGCTCGCGCTGGTCCTGGGGTGGAGTTCGTTCGCGGCGGCGCGGTCGAAGCTGCGCACGCAGCAGGACACGGCGGGTCGTGTGGTGGAGACGGCGGCCCGCCTGCAGGCGCTGCGGTCGGCGGGGCCGGACACCAGTTCGCCCCGTGCCAGCGACGCGGGGCAGCAGGTGCTGGGGCTGATCGAGCGGGCGGGGCGCGAGGCGGGGCTGCGCGACCGGGTTGTGGCGCCGCGCACGCGCGAGTCGAGCAGCCCCGGGTCGAGCGCGGTGCGCTACGAGTGGACGTACGACGTGCGCGACCCCTCGCTGGACGCGATCCTGAACTGGATCGCGCGCGTGCGCGAGCAGGCCCCGAGCCTGGAGGTCTTCTCGTTCAAGGTGCGTCCCGAGCAGCAGGTGTGGTTCGTGACGGTGCGGTTCACGCGGTGGGAGCGGGCCGAATGATGTACGCGCGTGTGGCGGTCGTTGTGGGTGTGGCGCTGCTGGCGGGCTGCGCGTCGAATCGCCGGGCGGGCAACGCCGAACTGCCGGCGCGCGACGCGCAGTTGGCCGCGGAACTGGCCGCCCAGGGCGAGCGGGCGATCGACAAGGAGGACTGGGCCCGGGCCATCTCCCTCAATCGCGAGGCGCTGCGGCATCACGACGGTCTGGGGGCGGCGTGGCACAACCTCGGGATCGCGCTCATGCAGACGCGCGAGAACCTGGAGGCGGCGTCGAGCTTCCAGCGTGCCGCCGAACTGCTGCCTACCGACCCGCGCCCCTACGAGAACCTCGCGCTGCTGCACATGAACGCCGGGTGGCACGAGGACGCGCTGCGTCTCTACGAACTCTCGCTGGAGCGCGGGGCGTACCACGTGCCGTCGCTGCGCGGGGCGGTGCTGGCGGCGAGGGAACTCAACCAGAGCACGCCCGCCGGGCTGGAGCGGGTGAAGCGGGGCATCCTGGTCGAGAAGGACCCGGCGTGGCGGGTGATCTTCGAGCGCGAGCAGGTGCGCGTGGCGCAGGACCTGGCCGAACGCGAGAAGGCGTCGCGACGGCCGAACTAGGCCGCCGCGTGAGCCGGTGACCGCGTGACCTGATGGCCGCGTGACCTGGTATCCGGGTGAACCACGGCCCGGCGCGCGGGGTCGGACGGGTGCCCGAGCCCCGACACGTCAGTGCGGCATCGGCGTGAGGCTCAGGCGGCTGGGGCGCTCGAGCAGCCAGAAGCGGTAGAAGTCGTCGCGCATCAGGCGGTAGTTCGCGTTCGTCGTGTGCGCGTACATGTTCCGGATGTCCTCCGGACGCTGGTACGACGTGCGGAGTTCCGGCGTGAGGTCGGACCGGATGGCCGAGGGCGAGGTGCCCTTCGAGCTGCAGCCGACCAGAGCGCTGAGCGCGAGCACGGGAACGACGAGAGCGGCAGCACAAGCGCGACGCGGCATGGCAAACTCCTGATTCGACTCGGTGGCGCCGCTCCCTGTCCGGGCGCGACGCGCGGCCTGAAGTTGTACCCGAAACTGCCGCGGGCCGTCAAGCCGCCGGGCAAGTTCTGGTACGGACTCTGTTCGCTCCCAAACGGGTCGCGACGCCGGCCGACGATACGCCGCCGGGACGGAGGCGGTTGCGGCTGCCGCTGTGGCAGGCGAGCGGGCCGGGCGTGTGGGGCGCGGGTGCGGGGTGCTTCATGCGACGGGCATGCGTTCGGCGCACGGCTTGCATGGTTCGAGCGCAGGAGGGCCGCCCATGCGTGCAGACCGATTGACGACCATTGCCCAGCAGGTGCTTTCCGACGCGCAGAGCGACGCGGTGGCGCGGCGCAGCCCCGAGGTGTCGGGGCTCCACATCCTGGCGGCGATCATCAAGGACCGATCCGGGCCGGGGTGGTCGATCCTGACCCGCGCGGGCGTGGAGCCGATGCGCGTGGCGCAGGTGACGGGGGCGGAGATCGGGCGGCTGCCGACGACCTCGACCAACGCGGGCGTTCCTGGGCGGCAGGTGCTGGACGTGGTGACGCGGGCCGAGCAGGAGAGCACGCGCCTGGGTGATGCGTATATCAGCAGCGAGCACCTGCTGCTGGCGCTGTGCGACGCGCCGACGCCGGCGAAGGACGTGCTGAGCACGCTGGGCGTGTCGAGGGGGCGCGTGGAGCAGGCGGTGAAGGAGATCCGGGCCGCCAGCGGGGTGACGAACGTGACCGATCCGGACGCCGAGAGCAGCTTCGAGGCGCTCAAGAAGTACGCGATCGACCTGACGGAGAAGGCCCAGCAGGGGAAGGTCGATCCGGTGATCGGGCGCGACGAAGAGATCCGGCGCTGCATGCAGGTGCTGGAGCGCCGGACGAAGAACAACCCGGTGCTGATCGGCGAGCCGGGCGTGGGCAAGACGGCGATCGCCGAGGGGCTGGCGCTGCGGATCATCAACGGCGACTGCCCGGAGAACATGCGGGGCAAGAAGATCATGGCGCTCGACGTGGGCCAGTTGCTGGCGGGCGCGAAGTACCGGGGCGAGTTCGAGGAGCGCCTGAAGGGCGTGCTGCGCGAGGTGCAGGCGTCGGCGGGGCGGATCATCCTGTTCATCGACGAGCTGCACACGATCCTGGGGGCGGGGGCGGCCGAGGGCGCGGTGAGCGCGGGCAACATGCTCAAGCCCGCGCTGGCGCGGGGCGAACTGCGCTGCATCGGCGCCACGACGCTGGACGAGTATCGCAAGCACGTCGAGAAGGACCCGGCGTTCGAGCGGCGATTCCAGCCGATCATCGTCGACCAGCCGAGCGTCGAAGAGACCGTCGCGATCCTGCGCGGGCTCAAGCCCCGGTACGAGGCGCACCACGGCGTGCGGATCCTCGACGAGGCGATCCTCGCCGCGGCCCAGCTCAGCCATCGGTACATCGCCGACCGGTTCCTGCCCGACAAGGCGATCGACCTGATCGACGAGGCGGCGGCGAAGCTGCGCATCGAGAACGACAGCATGCCGGGCGAGCTCGACGAACTGCGCCGGCGCGTCATGCAGCTCGAGATCGAGCGCGAGGCGCTCAAGATCGAGGCCACGCAGGGGGGCGAGGGCACGAAGCGCGAGCTCGACCGCATCGAGAAGGAGCTGTCGGAGCTGCAGGAGACCAACCGCACGCTGACGGCCCGGTGGGACGAGGAGAAGAAGGAGCTCGACGCCGTCAAGCGCGTGAAGGAACTGATGGCGGCGAAGCAGGTGGAACTGGAGCAGGCGCAGCGCCGGGGCGACCTGGAGGCCGCCGCCCGGATCCGCTACGGCGATCTGCGCGACCTGGAGGCGCGGCTGAAGGAGGCGGAGCGGGGCCTGGACGCGCGCCAGGCGCGGGGCGACGCGATGGTGAAGGAAGAGGTCGACGCGGAGGCGATCGCGGGCGTGGTGGCGCGCTGGACGGGCGTGCCGGTGTCGCGCCTGGTGGAGAGCGAGCGCGACAAGCTGCTGCGGATGGAGGAGAACCTGCGCGGTCGCGTGGTGGGGCAGGACCATGCGCTGACGGCGGTGGCGGACGCCGTGCGCCGGAGCAGGGCGGGCCTGAGCGACCCCAATCGGCCGGTGGGGAGCTTCCTGTTCCTGGGCCCCACGGGCGTGGGCAAGACCGAGACGTGCAAGGCGCTGGCGGAGTTCCTGTTCGACACCGACGAGGCGGTGGTGCGCATCGACATGAGCGAGTACGGCGAGAAGCACGCCGTGGCGCGGCTCATCGGCGCGCCGCCCGGGTACGTCGGGTTCGACGAAGGCGGGCAACTGACCGAGAGCGTGCGGCGCCGGCCGTACTGCGTGATCCTGCTCGACGAGATCGAGAAGGCGCACCCGGACGTGTTCAACATCCTGCTGCAGGTGCTCGACGACGGGCGCCTGACCGACGGGCAGGGGCGCACGGTGGACTTCAAGAACGCGATCGTGGTGATGACGAGCAACTATGGGTCGGCGCAGATCCAGGAACTGACCGCGCAGGGCGCGGAAGACTGGGAGATCGAGGCGGCGATCCGCGAGATGCTCAAGCGCGGGCCGGCGGGGATGATGGCCGAGGAGTTCGGCAAGGCGGCCGGGCTGCCCAGCCGCGTGACGGAGGTGATGAGCCGCGCCGCGATGACGATGTCGGGCGGGCTGATGCGCCCCGAGTTGCTCAACCGCATCGACGAGGTGGTGATCTTCCACCAGTTGCGGCGCGAGGACCTCGGGCGCATCGTGGACATCCAGTTGGAGCGCCTGCGCGGGCGGCTCAAGGAGCGCGGCATGGCCCTGGACCTCACCGACGAAGCGAAGGCGCAGTTGGCGAGCGAAGGATGGGACCCGCAGTACGGGGCGAGGCCCCTGAAGCGGACGATCCAGTCGCGGATCGAGAACGCGCTGGCGAGCCGCATGCTCGCTGGCGAGTTCGGCGCGGGCGACACGGTGCGCGTGGCGTGGGACGGCGGGCGGTTCGTGTTCGCGAAGGCGTAGGCCGGCGGTCGCCTTGCCGGAACGAGGCGGTCGGGTTCAGGTTGCGCGAAAGTCGGGCGCGCGCGGGGTCGGGAGGCCCGTTGCACGTCGGCGGCGGCGGTACGCTGGCGGCGCCATGGCCCGTCGCGCGTTCACGCTCATCGAGCTGCTCGTCGTCATCGCGATCATCGCGCTGCTCATCGGCATTCTGCTGCCCTCGCTCGGGTCGGCGCGGCGTGCCGAGCGGTCGACCCGCTGCATGTCGAACATGAAGAACCTGGTCGCCGGCTGGACGATGTACGCCGACGCGCACCGCGAGGTGCTGGTGGCGCACCGCGCGCCCGGGCTGCCCGGGGGCACGTCGAGCCCCGACAACTGGCACGAGGTGGGCAACGGGCTGAAGTTCCGCCCGACGTGGATCGCGCGCATCGGCGGGTACGTGGGCATCTACGCCTTCGCCGAACCCCGCACGGACTTTGATCGCCAGGACTTCGACAGCCGCGTGTACGTCTGCCCCGAGGCGCCCGAGCGCGTCGACGAGCGCAACAGCACGTACGGGTACAACTACCAGTTCCTGGGCAACAGCCGCCAGACGGGCGGGGTGTGGCACAAATATCCCGTGCGGATGTCGGCGATTCTCCAGACCTCGCGCACGGTGGTGGCGGGCGATGCGTCGGGGTCGTCGGCGGATTTCCCGCCCGAGCAACGCCGCCCGTACGAGAACGACGGGCGCACCGAGGCGGCCCTGGGCAACGAGGGGTACACGATCGACCCGCCCCGCCTCACGCCGACCTCGGACCTGGGCACCGCGCCGTACCGCAACGGGATGGACGCGCGCCACTCGTCGAAGAAGGCGGCCGCCATGTTCGCCGACGGGCACTCGGGCGTGCTGGGGCTCACCGACCTGGGCTATCGCGTGCTCGGCGACGGCCGCCTAGCGCGCACCGCCACGGGCCCGCGCACCGACGGCGGGCCGGGCGACGGCCCCGACCCGCGCAACGACCTCTTCGGCGGCACGGGCACGGACATCGACCCGCCCAACCTGCCGTAGCCGGCGCGTGACGCGCTGGCGTGACGCCTGCGCCGCCCATGCAGAACACTGCTGCAATCCAGGCAACCGAAACCAACCCAGGCGGGCGGTCAGTCGCGGCGCGTGTGGTCTTCCCAGCGGGTCTTGAGCGCGTGGGAGACGCCGAGGTGGTCGAGGACCTTGCCGACGACGAAGTCGACGATGTCCTCGATGCGCGTGGGGTGGAGGTAGAACCCGGGGTTGGGTGAGCAGATGGTGGCGCCGGCGAGCGCGAGGGATTCCATGTTGCGGATGTCGATGAGGCTCAGCGGCATCTCGCGGTGGCAGACGATCAGCGGGCGGCGTTCCTTCAGCGTGACGGCCGCGGCCCGGCAGAGGAGGTTCGAGCCCGAGCCGGTCGCGACCGCGCCGAGCGTGGCGGAACTGCACGGGAGGATGACCATCCCGCCGTGGAGGAACGACCCGCTGGCGATGAGCGCGCCCACGTCCTTGTTGGGGTGGATGAAGAGTGTTCCGGAGGGAAGTTCCGAAGTTCCGGAGTTCCGAAGTGAGGGAAGTTCCGGAGTTCCGGAGTTCCGAAGATCAGAGGATGACCCCTGCGCGGTTGCCCGGCCGCCGAGCAGTTCTTCCGGCGTGAGGTTCTTGATGCCCGCCTCGTCGAAGAGCAGTCGCCGCCCGTAGTCGGAGACGACGAGGTGCACGTCGTGCCCGTTGCGCAGGAGGAGGTCGAGCAGGCGGAGGGAGTAGACGGCCCCCGACGCCCCCGAGATGCCCAGCACGAACGGGCGTGGGGGAGGTGCGCGGTGAGTGCGGGTGTCGTCAGGCACGGGCGAGTGTCTTTCGGGGTTGCGTCGGGGCGCGTGCTCAGACCTCGGGGCGTTCGGTGGGAAGCACGCCCCACAACCGCCGGAGGTATTCGTTCCACAGCCCGTACGGATGCGTCGCGGTGCGGGGGGTCTGTGCGTCGTAGTGCAGCAGGGCGTGGGCGGCGAGGTCGACCGAGCCGTAGCACTCGTGCATGATCGTCGCGATGATGAGCAGCTCGCGGGGGGAGCGCTCGCGGAAGCGGGTGAAGTCGCGGACGTAGATGGCGTCGGCCCAGAGGTGCTGGCGGAGCGTGTCGAGGGGGTTGCTGTTGAGGACGATCGGCTTGAAGGTGCGCCCGCTGGGCGTCAGCAGGCTGTGCAGCACGAACCCCTGGGCGCGCAGGTGCACGTCGACGTCGCCGAAGAGCGGCTGGCCGACGTACAGCGGCACGAACTCGACCTCGGTCTGGACGACAACCGTGCCGCTGAGCAGGCGGGGCGCGCCGCGGAAGACGTCGAGCTCCGCGCCCTGCACGTCGATCTTGAGGTAGTCCATCGCGTCGATCGCGGCGACGTCGTCGAGACGCGTCGTCTTGACACGCTCCGTCTGCACGACGCGCGTGAGTTCCTCCAGCGCGTTGAAGAGGCGCAGCAGCGGGGTGTTCGGCGGGTAGAGCGAGGACGTCATCGTGAGTTCGCAGATGTGGAAGTCACGCTCCGCGCCGTCGCCGACGACGTTGGGCAGGTAGCGGCATTTGCCCGCGTGGCGCCCGGACGTCTCGAGCTGCTCGCGTGCCGCGTCGTCGGGCTCGAACCCGGTGAGCGTGCCCGCGCCCGCCGCGAGCAGGGGCTCGTAGGGCGGCTCTTCGCCGATGTTCGACGCGCCGACGTCGACGATGCGCACGCGGGGCGTCAGTTCGCCGAGCATCTCGATCAGGCTGAAGGGGAGTCGGCTCATCGGAGATGGGCGCGGGGGCGCCGCCGGGCTCAGTAGCTCGAGCGGTCCGGCGGGTTGACCTGGTCCTGCTCCAACTGCCACTCGAACTGGTCGACGCGGTCGAACTCGGGCATGGGGTAGGGCGGCGGGATCTGGACAGGCTCGTCCGGGGGCCAGGCCCGCGCGTGCACGACGCGCCAGGGGGAGAGCCCGCCGGTGAGGCGGACGGTCACCGTCTGGTAGATCGGGGCGCCGTCCGGGCCGGGCCCGAGCTCGGGCATCGGGCGGAGCACGTCCACCGTCGCCTTGTCGAAGCGCATCCAGACGCGAGTGATGTGAAAGACCGGGTCGGGCCCGAGCGTGTTGGTGGGCGAGGCGGGCTGCGCCTGCGGGCCGACCTGCTTCACGAGGCGGTCGTAGAACGTCTGGCGCAGGCCGCGGGGCGGGTTGACCACCAGCGGGTAGGGCGCCTGCAGCGACATCGCTTCCTCGACGGTCTCGGCATTGGCGCCGAGGTCGCCGGGCGGGTAGCGGGTGGCGACGTAGCGGACGGCCTCGACCATGCAGGTGAGGGCCGCGGGCTTGTTGGGGTTCTCGGGGATGCCCCTCGCGGTGGGCACGCCCGGGGACGAGACATACTGCTGGCAGCCCACGCCGCCGACGCCGGCCAGCACCGCACACCCCGCCAAGAGGGCCCGCGCCGCGAAGCGCCCCAGCCCGCCGCCCGAAATCGCATTCATGCCGAGTTCCCCGTGCGAAGGGCGCCGTCCGTGGGCCGCTCGCGCCGGGAGTTTACGCCGGTGCCCGAAGCGAGCCGGTCGCGGCGGGCAATCGCGGGCGGAGCGAGCGGACCCGCCGAGGGCGGGTGCCGCCGTACACTCGCCCCGCATGGCCCGAACGGCCCTGATCACCACGCCCCACGCCCGCTGCCTGCTCGGGCTGCAGGCCGCGCCCGCCGAGTTTCTTCGTCGGCTGCTGGCGCTCTCGCGAGACGCCGCCTCGCCCGGGCCGGGCGTTCCCGGCGCGATCGTGGCGAACCTGTTCTTCGAGGATTCGACCCGCACCCGCACGAGCTTCTCCGTCGCCGCCCGCCGGCTGGGGGCCGAGGTCGTCGACCTCCTGGGGGGCGTCTCGAGCGTCAGCAAGGGCGAGACGCTGATCGACACGGCGCGCAACGTCGAGGCGATGGGCGTGGCGGCCCTGGTGGTGCGGGCGCGTCAGGCCGGCAGCAGCGCCATGATCGCGCGGGCCGTGCGCATTCCGGTCATCAACGCCGGCGACGGGCGGCACGAGCACCCGACGCAGGGCCTGCTCGACACGCTCACGCTCGCGCAGGCCTTCGGGCGCGAGGGCGACTTTGACCTGGCGGGCCTGCGCGTCGCGATCGTGGGCGACGTCGCGAGTTCGCGCGTCGCGCGCTCGGCCATCGCCGCGATGACGACGCTGGGCGCGGACGTCACGGTCGTCGGCCCGCCCGCGCTGGCGCCGCGCTCGTTCGAGAGCCTGGGCGCGCACGTCTCGCACACGCTCGACGACGTGCTGCCCCGCATGGACGCGGTGATGATGCTGCGGATCCAGTTCGAGCGCCACGCCGGGGGCACGCCCCCGCCCGCGGGCGTGCCGCCAAAGTCCGCGGCGATCGCGTCGGTGCGCGAGTACCGCGCGTTCTACGCCCTGACGCCCGAGCGCGCCGAACGCATGAAGAAGCGCGCGATCGTCATGCACCCCGGGCCGATCAACCGCGGGATCGAGCTCGACGAGGCCGTCGCCGACGGCCCGCGGAGCGTCATCCTCCGCCAGGTGTCCAACGGCGTGCTGGTGCGCATGGGCGTGCTGCGATGGTGCCTGGGGGAGGCGTGAGCCTCTCGCCCGCGAAGGCGGCCCAGGCGGCGCAGGCCCGGGCGCTGCTGGCGCAGGGGAAGGGCGAGCAGGCCCGGGCGGCGGCGCTGCGCCTGGCGCAGGGTTCGCCCCGCAGCGCCGAGGCCGCCCTGCTCGTCGCCGACGTCTGCGAGTCGCTGGGCGCGTACCCGCAGGCGCTGCACTGGGCGCAGCGGGCGGCGGAACTGGCGCCGGCCGACGCGGGCGTGCAGGAGCGGGCGGGCTACCTGGCGTCGGTCGAGGGTGATGCGCGCCGGGCCGAGGCCCTGCTGCGGGCGGCGCTGGCGCTGGAGCCGGGGCGTGCGAGCGCGCGCCAGCACTTGGCGGGCGCGCTCTGCGACGCGCGGCGTTTCTCCGACGCGCGTGACCTGCTGCGCGCGGGGCTGGCGCTCGAGCCCGGGCACGTCGGGCTGGCGAGCATGCTGGCCGGCACGCTGCTGAACCTGGCGCGCGTGGACGAGGCGCTGGACGTGATCCGCGTGCACGCCGCCCAGCACCCGGACAGCGCGGGGCTGGCGATGGGCGAGGCGCTGCTGCTGAACTACGCCGACGTGCCGGCGGGCGAGGTCTTCGCGGCCCACCGTCGTTTCGGCGAGGCGCTGTCCCGTTCGATCACCGATCCGCCGTTCGCGCACGCGAACACGCGCGATCCCGCGCGCCGCCTGCGCGTGGGCGTCGTCTCGCCGGACCTCCGCGCGCACTCGGTCGCGGCGTTCGCGGCGCCGATCCTGCGGCACCACGACCGCGAGGCCATCGACCTCGTCGTCTACCAGACCAACTACGCCAGCGACGACGTCACCGCGCGCCTCCGCACGCTCGGGGGCGCGTGGCGCGTCATGGACACCGCCACCGACGACGCCCTCGCCCGCGCCATCCACGCCGACTCGATCGACGTGCTGATCGAACTCTCGGGCCTCACGCACGGGCACAGCCTGCCCGCGCTCGCCCGGCGGCCCGCGCCGGTCATCGTCACGTACATGGGCTATCCCAACACCACGGGGCTCGGGGGCGTCTCCGAGCGCTGGGTCGATGCGCACACCGACCCGCCCGGCGCCGAGGCGTTCTGCGTCGAGCGCCTGCGACGCCTCGATCCGTGCTTCCTGTGCTACGACCCGCCAGCGGACGCGCCCGCGCCGGCGCCGCGCGCGGCGGACGCGCCCGTCACGTTCGGTTCGTTCAACTCCGCGCAGAAGATCAGCAGCGCGACGGTCGCGCTGTGGCGGGGCGTGCTCGGGCGCGTGCCCGGCGCGCGACTGCTGCTCAAGGCCGTGAACTTCGAGGACGCGGCGCTGCGCGACGATCTGCGCGCGCGCCTCGCGCAGGGCGGGATCGCCGCCGACCGCGTCGAACTGCGCCCTCCGGTGCGCGACAAGGCCGGGCACCTGGCGGCGTACGCCGACGTCGACATCGCGCTCGACCCGTTCCCGTACCACGGCACGACGACGACGTGCGAGGCGCTGTGGATGGGCGTGCCCGTGGTGACGCGCGCGGGCGACCGGCACGCGTCGCGCGTGGGCGCGACGCTGCTGCACGCCGTGGGGCGCCCCGAGTGGATCGCGCCGAGCGACGAGGCGTTCATCGAGATCGCGGCACGCCTGGCGCACGATCGGGGTGCGCTGGCGCGCGAGCGCATGGACCTGCGCGAGCGCGTGCGCGCCTCGCCCCTGTGCGATCAGCCCGCGTTCTGCCGGCGGTTCGAGGGCGCCATCCGCGATGCGTGGCGGGCGTGGTGCGACGCCGCCAGTACGGCGCGGGCCGGCGCGCCCGCTCGCGCCGGAGGCGGCACATGACGCTGGTGCAGGCGCTTCTGGTCGCGGCGGGCGGGGCCGTGGGGTCCGTGGCGCGGTTCGCGCTCTCCCGGGGCGCGGTGGCGCTCGTGGGCGCGTCGTTCCCGTGGGGCACGCTTGCGGTGAACGTGCTCGGCTGCGCGGCCGCGGGCGTGCTGCTGGGCGCGGCGTCCAGAGACCAGGGCGCCTCGCCCGCGCGGTTGTTCCTCGTCACGGGCGTGCTGGGCGGGTTCACGACGTTCTCGGCGTTCGGGGCCGAGACCGTCGCGCTCGCGCAGCGCGGCCAGTGGGGCGGGGCCGGGCTCAACGTGCTGGCGAACGTCGTGCTGGGGCTTGGGGCGGCCGGGCTCGGCTTCGTGCTCGCGCGCCCGTGAGCGGGCGAACGTCGTGCGAGACAGAGCAAGCGAACGCGGAGGAAGACAGAGGCCTGAAGGCTGAGAGCACGGAGAGCCTACAGCGATCAGATGGAGAAGCGGAGGTTCAACGCGAAGATCGCGGAGCGCGCAAAGGCGGAGAGCTCAAAGACAGAGAGGCTACACAGACGAAACCACAGGCAGAGAGATCAGAGGCAGAGAGATCAAGACTGAGCGATTGAGACCATCAGGTGTCTGCATGCAGCAGTGAACACGCTACGGGATCGCGCCGGGCGCGATGAGCCGTGCCGTCCCGTCACTCTTTCTCTTCTCTGTCTTCCTCTGCGTCCTGTTTTCGCGGGGGCCGATCACTCGCCGCGCAGGGCGTCTTTCAGGAACTGCACGATCCGCGCCTGCAGGCGCATGGCGGTCTCGGGTTCGTTGGGCGCGTGCGTCACGCCGGCGAGGGGCAGGAAATCGAACGCCCGCCCGGCCCGGAAGAGCGCGTCGGTCATCTTGAGGCTGTTCACCATGTACACGTTGTCGTCGGCCGTGCCGTGGATGATGAGCAGCGGCACGCGCAGGTCCTTGCAGTACGTCAGCACGTTCGCGCTCGCGTACCCCTTCGGGTTCTCCGCCGGCAGGCCCATGTAGCGCTCGGTGTAGTGCGTGTCGTAGTCGATCCAGTCGCACACGGGCGCGCCGGCGACGCCGACCTTGTAGACGTCGGGCCGGCGCATCGTCGCGTGAGCCGCGAAGTAGCCCCCGAACGACCACCCGCTGATCCCGACGCGGGAGGCGTCGAGGGCGGGCATGCGGGCGCACAGGGCCTTGAGCACCTCGGTCTGCTCGCGCAGCGGGATGTCGATGACGTCCTTGTGGATGGCCCGCTCCCAGGCGCGCCCGCGCCGGGGCGTGCCCCGCGCGTCGATCGACACCACCGCGAACCCCTGCGCCGCCAGCCACCCGTCCATCAGGTACGCCCACTGCGAGGCGTTGACGTCGTTGACGTGCGGCCCGCCGTACACGCTGTTCACGACCGGCAGCTTCGCCGCCCCGTCGTGCCCCGGGGGCAGGACCACCGCCGCGTGGTACGTCCGCCCTTCCCACCGGACTTCTTCGAGGCGGACCTCCGGCGTGAGCAAGGGCCGCTCGACGCTGGCGGGGATGGGCGCGCCCGACCGCGCCCCGCCGGTCAGCACTTCCCACGATGGCCCGCTGGTGAGCGTGGCCGAGGAACGCACCCACGTGTCGCCCTCGCGCGCGAACTCGCCCGCGAACTGCCCGGGCACGTCGCGCGGCGTGATGGCCTCGGGCGTGCCGCCGCTGGCGGTGAGGGCGACGCGGTACAGGTGCACGTGCGCCGGGTGCTCGCTGGCGGAGACGACGGCGAAGCCCCGCGCCTGGTCGACATGGACGAGCCCGTTGAGGGGGAAGCCCTCGGGGGTGAGGGCCGCGACGAGCGTGCCGTCGCGCGCGCGCTTCTGCAATCGCCAGGTATCGCCGCCCCCCTGCTCGGTGAGCCAGAGGAAGCCGGATCCGTCGCGGAGCCAGGCGGGGGTGTTGGAGGTGAGGTTGAGCCAGGCGTCGTCGCGTTCTTCGAGCAGCGTCGAGGTCGCGCCGGTCGCGGGGTTCACTTCGAGCAGTCGCTGCACGGTCTGCCGCCGGTTCTGCACGAGCACGGTGAGCGGGCCGTGCTTGGGCCAGTCGACGCGGGCCACGTACGGGAACTCGGCGCGATCCCACTCGATCCACACGGGCGTGCCCGACCCGCCCGCGCTGAAGACGCCGAGGGTGACGCTCGCGTTGACGCCCCCGGCGCGCGGGTACGGCCAGGTCTGTCCGGGCGAGCCCGGGTTGAACGGGTCGGCGATGTGGAAGAGCTCCATGCCCGCGGTGTCGGTCTTCTGCACGACCAGGCGCGTGCCGTCGGGCGACCACCAGAACCCGTGTCGCCGGTCCATCTCTTCCTGCGCGACGAACTCGGCCTCGCCGTACGTCACGCTCCCGGCGGCGCCGGGCGTGATCTTCACCTGGGTCTGCGCGCCCACGTCGATGACGTACACGTCGCCCTCGCGGACGCAGGCGATCTTCGTGGCGTCGGGCGAGAATCGCGGGTCGAGCGCGAAGCCGCCCTCGTCGGGCATGACGCGCGGCGCGACCGTGCCGCCGAGCGCCGCGGCGAGGTTCAGCACGTACATCCGCCCGGAGAGCGGGACGAGCAGCGACGAGCCGTCCTCGGAGAGCGCGTAGAAGGCGATGCCCCGGGCCGCCAGGCGCATGCGCTCGCGCCGGGCCAACTCCTCGGGCGTGAGGTTCTCTTCCTTCCCGCCGAGCAGCGACTCGGCGGTGAGGAGCACGCGTTCCTTGCCCGTGGCGACATCGAACGCGTAGAGGTCGCGCACGAACGAGCGCGCGGGCGAGCGGAGGTAGAGCACGGCGTCGCCCTTGGGCGTGAGCGAGATCGACGCGGGCAGCCCGAGGCGGAACCGGTTGGTCTTCGCCCACTGCTCCAGGAACTCGGGGTGCGCGAGCCCGTCGAGGCCGCCGTTTCGCGCGCCGGCGATGGGCGGGGCGTCGCCCGGCGGGGTGGGAGAAGCCTGCCCGAGAATCGCCGCCGCGACGAGCGTGTGGATCAGCATGCGCTCAGGATACCGGGTGCGCCCGCGGCCGGCGTCATTCGCCGCCCGGCGGCGTGCCGCCTTGCGCGGGTGGTTGGTCGTCCGGCGGTTGTCCATCCGGGCCCTGGCCGCCGGGGGGCGGGGCTTCGGCGGGAATGCGCACCGGCCCGGGGAGGGCGTCCGTGCCGGCGTCCGCGTCGGCGCCGGAGCCCGCCGGCGCGAGGAGGCTCTCGAGCGGCCCGCGCAGAACCTCGTTCTTGTACGCGGGGAGTTGGTATGCCCAGCCGCTCCACTTTTCGTTGAGCCGCGCCGCCTCCTCGCGAATCTCGGCCGACGCGCCGTCGGTGGCCTCCGCGCTGAATGCCGCCCACGTCTTGGCGTCTTTCTCGGTCGTGCGGATTCGCACGACCAAGCCGTCAAACGTTCGCAGTTCGGCCGTGATCGTCGGCGTGCCTTCCGCGATCTCGCCTTCCCCGAATACGCCGCCCGCGGGCAGCACGTCGTCCAGCGTCATAAAGGCCATGACGTTCGCGAGGCGCGTGAGCACGAACTGGTCCTTGAGCGAGCGCCCCTCGGGCATGGGCGTCAGCGTGAACGCCGTGTCTTCCGCCGAGGCGCGCGACACCGTGTACGCCCCGCCGGGCGCCCCGGACACGCCCGCCGCCATCACCCGCTCGTTCTCGATCGCGCCGATGTCCCGATCGAGGTAGTGCTGCGTGTCGCTGCGCACCTGCCCGAGCCCGCGCACGAGCAGCGACGCCGCCTCGCCCGCGCGGCGTGCGAACCGCCCGACGCTGTCGTCGGACGACTGCGCGCCGCTCTCCGCCTTGCCGACGATGATCGACGCGATCGGCGTGGCGCCCTCGCCCTCGATGACGACGCCCGTGGACGCCGCGCCCGGGGCGGCGGGGTCCTCGACCCCCAGGCGCGGGTAGAACTCGGGGTTCGAGGTCTTCACGTCGGCGACCGTCGCGCCGTCGATGGAGCGGAGCAGGTCGCGCACCGCGCTCTCGCTCGCGGGGTACCCGCCCTTGCTCGCGACGACCCAGCGGTCGCCCGCGCGTTCGAGGGTCGTCACGGCGTCGCCCTGGCGGACGGTGACGCGCCGGATGCTCGCGCCCTTCGAGGCGAGATCGGGGACGAGCGCCGGGCGCTGCCGGGGGTCCGGGGCGGCGGTGCGCGGGGTGCTCGCGAGCCAGGCGGCTCCCGCGGCGACGATCAGCGCCGCGACCGCGAGCGCACCGATGGTCTGTGTCTTCATGGGCGGGTCTCCCGGGCTCCTACAGCGCCCGCGCGCGTCGCGCGCGCCGCAGGATGGCGAGCAGGATCGCGATGAACGCGACGAGCAGGGGCATGAGGGCGGTGTTGATGAACTTGAGCTGCAGCCCGAGGGTCTCGATGTCCGCGCGGAGGGTGCGGTTCACCTCGCGCAGCTTCTTGCGGGTGTCGAGCATCGTCGCGCGGAACTCCTCGACCTTCGCCCGCTGCTCGGGGGTCAGCATGGGCGAGCCTTCCGCGTCGCTCCGGGCCGCCTGCAGCTTGTCGAGCTCGGCCTGCGTGTCGCGGAGGCTCTCTTCGAGCATCGCCTGCTCGGCGAGGGCCCGCTGGTCGGCGTCGCGCTGCATGCGCTCGACGACGGTGAAGGGCCTGTTGGTGTCGCGCCGCGCCCGCACCGTCGTCAGGTCCTTCCCGCCGGTCAGGTTCTCGAGCGCGCCGAGCACGAAGTCGCCGTTGTCGGCCAGGCGCTGCACCATCGGGCTGCCGAAGAAGTCCTGGCGCCGGATCCACATGCCGTCGGCGAGCATGTCGACGTCGCCCGCGATGATCATCGTCACCGGCCCGGTGCTCGCCGCCATGTGCGCCGGGAGGTCCGCCGGCGCTTCCTGCCCCTCGGGCGGCGGGGGCGGGCCGTCGGGGAACGCGCTCGTCACCGCCCCCTCGACACGGGCGGCCAGCACCAGCGCCGCTGAGCCGGGCGTGAACTTCTTCTGCAGCGCCTTGGGATCGGGCGGGAACCCGATGTCCGTCGTGGGCATCGCCATCGCCGTGCCGGTCGTCGAGATCAGGGGCGTCAGGGCGAGCGTCGAGCCCTCCGCCGTGTTGAAGTACCCGCTGCTCGCGAGCATCACGCGCCCGAGCACGCCCGTCACCGCGTCGTCCGAGGCCATCTGCCCGGCCCGCGCCTCCAGCCACACGACGTAGGGCACGGGCTCGGGGTTGTTCCGGTCGCCCGCGAAGACCCGCAGCGCCATGGCGGCGTCCGCCGCGACCATGCCGTCCGGGCTGTCGATGCCCCAGGCCTTGAGCAGCGGCTCCAGCGACGACGACCGGTCACCCCCGAAGGCGAACTGCCCGCCGGTGTCGTCGTTCTCGCAGTTGGGGTCCTGGAAGAGCAGCAGGTGCCCGCCCCGCATGACGAACTGATCGATCGCGTACAGCGTCGAAGGCGGCAGGTCCTTGGGGTGCACGACCATCAGCGCGTCGAGATCGTCGGGGATCGAGGTCGGGGCGTTCAGCATCCGCACGTCGAACAGGCCCTTCATTTCCTCCATCACGCGCCACGCCGGGGTCTGCGTGGGCTGGCGCGTGCGCGGGTCGATGGCGAACCCGCCGTCGATCCGCAGCGACGAGATCACACCGACCGCCTTGCGCGTGGGGTTCGCGAGCGAGTAGACCAGGCGCGCGACGTCGTACTCGAGGAACCGCTCGCGCCGGGGGTCAAAGAACGCGATCACCTCGCGCGTGTCGATGGTGTTCGTGCCCACCAGCCCCAGGTACAGCGTCCTGCCCGCGTCGAGGGGGACGCCCGTGAGCCCGGCGCGCACCGCGTCGTCCTCGGCCTCGGAGAACGGCGCGGGGTCTACCTCGCGCAGCACCACCTTGCCCCGCGACGCGCCGGCGAACTCGCGCAGCAGTTCGCGCACGCGCCGCGCGTACGACTCCAGCTCCGGGCGCCCCGTCGCGGCCGACGCCGCGTAGTACAGCGTCAGCGTCACCGGCTCGGCGGGCGACCGGGCGATGTTCCGCGAGCCCTGCGTCAGCGTGAAGATCGAGCCCTGCGTGGTGTCGAGGCGCGCGCCCGCCAGCAGGCGCTCGCTCAGCATGTTGACGCCGATGAAGAGCGCCAGCACGCACGCGAACAGCACGATGGTCTGGAGGCGTGCGGACACTACTCCCCCTTCCCCGCGTCAAGGAGCGACGCGTTCAGCACCAGGCACCCGCCGATGAGCGAGCCGAAGAACACGAGGTCGCGCAGGTCGATCACGCCCTTGCCGATGGAGTCGAATCGCGTCAGGAAACTGAACGACGCGATGGTCTCGAGCACGCTCTGCGGCGCCCACGGGCTGAAGACGTTGATCACCGGCCCGTACCCCGCGAGCAGGAACCCGAAGCACACCACCACGCTCACCACGAAGGCGATCACCTGGCTGCGCGTCGCCGCCGACACGCACGCGCCGATCGCGAGAAAGCCCCCGGCCATCAGGAAGCTGCCGATGTACCCCGCGCCGATCGCGCCGTTGTCCGGGCTGCCCAGATAGTTCACCGTGAGCCACATCGGGAACGTCAGCACCAGCGCCACGCCGCAGAACAGCCACGCGGCCAGGAACTTCCCGGCCACCGCCCCGGCCTTGGAGACCGGCAGGGTCATGAGCAGCTCCAGCGTGCCGCCCTTGCGCTCCTCGGCCCACAGACGCATGGACACCGCGGGGATTAGGCACAGGTACAGCCACGGGTGGAAGTTGAAGAACGCCCGCAGGTCGGCCTGTCCCTGCTGAAAGAACGCCCCGATCTCGAACGTGAACACGCCCGTCAGGATCAGGAAGATCACGATGAACACGTACGCCACCGGGGTGACGAAGTACCCCGCCAGTTCGCGCTTCAGGATCGGCAGCCAGCCCCTCACCGCGCGCCCTCCTTTGGCGTGCCCGTCGCACGCGCACCGCCCGTTCCGTGCGCCCCCCCGTCGCCGCCCGCGCCGGCCGTGAGATCGCGGAAGACGTCGTCCAGCCGCCCGCCCTCGACGCGCAGGGTCTCGAGGCGCCAGTTCCTGGCGCGCACGAACTGCCCCGCGGCCGACGCGAGGTCCGCGCCGGTCGCGGGGATGAGCGTGCACGTGGCGCGCACGCCCTCGCCCGTCGGCACGCTGGAGGTGTTCTCGACGCTGGCGACGCCCGGCACGCGCGCGAGTTCCTCGAACACGCCCGCCCCTGCGCCCCCCCCCGCGCCAGGCAGCGGAATGACGCACAGGGTGACCGCGCCGTGGTAGCGCGAGCGGGCGGCCAACGCCGCGGGCGTGGTATCGGCCACCACGCGTCCGCGTGCGATGACGATGGCGCGGGTGCAGACGGCGTCGACTTCTTCGAGGATGTGGGTGGAGAGCACGATCGCGCGTCCGCCCGCGCCGGCCATCTCGCGGATGAGCTTGCGCACCTCGTGCTTCTGGTTGGGGTCCAGCCCGTCCGTGGGCTCGTCCATGATGAGCACGGGCGGCTCGTGGAGAATCGCCTGCGCCAGCCCGACGCGCCGCTTGAAGCCCTTGCTGAGGGTGTCGATCGGCTGGCGCAGCACGCCTTGCAGTTGGGTGCGCTCGACCGCGCGGGCCAGGGCGTCGGCCCGGGCGGCGCCGCCCAGCCCGCGGACCTCGGCCGCGAACGACAGGAACGACGCGGGGGTCATGTCCGGGTAGGCGGGGGCGCCCTCGGGCAGGTAGCCGATGCGTTCCTTGACGCCGATGGGGTCGTCCTGGACATCGAGCCCGCAGACGCGGACGGCGCCGGAGGTGGGGCGCAGATAGCCGGTGACCATCTTCATGGTCGTGGACTTGCCGGCGCCGTTGGGACCGAGAAAGCCCACGACCTCGCCCGCGCGGACGTCGAACGTGACGCCGTTGACCGCGAGGATGGCCGCCCCGCCGCCGCCGAACTTCTTGGACAGGTTCCGTATCGAGATCAGTGGTTCGCTCATGGCGTGATGCCCGGGAGCCGCGGATCAGGAATGCAGGGGCCGATTCGTAGGCGCGTGGGGTGGCCCGGGTCTACAAGACGCCGGCGGGCGGCAGATCCGTCAGAGACGGTACGGGCGTCGTGATCCGACGCGCCCCGGCCCGTGCGGCGCTCGGGTGCTGGCAAGCGGCGCACCTGAAACGCACCTTTACAGGGCCAGCCGACCCGGCGTTCGACCGGGCGGGCACGCGGAGGAACGACCAGCATGTTCGCCATTCAGGAGTCCCACCAGTTGCCGGACACGATGCTCACGCTCAGCCGCGTCGGCGACGCGGCGATCGTCAGCCTCACGTGCCCGGCCATCCACGACCAGCAGACCGGCGTGCTCGAGCGGTTCCTGCGCGATCTCGCCCCGGGGGTCGGCGGGCGGATCGTGCTCGAGGTCGCGTCCGTCGGGCGGTTCAACTGCTCGTGGATCAACGCGCTCATCGCCCTCTCGCGCGACTGCACGCGCATGGGCGGACGCCTGGTCATCCTGGGCATGCCCACCCGCGACGAGCGCCTGCTGCGCTCCACCGGCATCGACCGCTTCCTCGACCTGGCGTCGGACCGGCGCGAGGCCCTCGCGCGCTTCGACGCCGGATCCGCCGCCCCGTGGCGATTGGGCGTCGAGCGGCTTCTTGACATGCCCCAAGGAAAGGCCGCCTAACAACACCGATCGCCTGCCGAACAAATCTCGTATTCGCGCGATCCCCGCCGTTTCGGCAGAATCCGATTCCCCGGCGTGGCGTATGAGAGTGTGGGCACGCGTCCGCCCGGCGGGGGCGGCGTGGTGGTTCTCTCCAGTTCGCCCGGCGCACCTTCGTTGATGGATGTGACCATGGAAGCAACCCGTTTGGGCGGCGCGGCGGTCGTGGCGGCGATGCTCGCGGGATTGGCGGGGGGCGTGTGCTCCGCGCGGCCGGCGGCCGCCGCGGATGTCGCGCTCCCGTCCGTCGTCGCCCGCCAAGGGGTGCTGAACCTCCGTACGGGCGACGTTACCGTGGCGGCCCTTCCCAACGCGCTCGAGGCGGCGGGGTTTGCGCCCGGGCGCCATGTGCTGGTGACCGACGGACCGATGACCCCCGAACGCCGCGCCGCGCTGTCGCGCGCGGGCGTGCGTCTGCTGTCGTACCTCCCGCTGAACGCGTGGATCGCGGACGTGTCCGGGTCGACGCCGCGGGGCGTGGGCGCGCTGGGGTTTGTCACGTGGGCCGGCGCGTTCCGGGCCGAGTGGAAACTGGAGCCGGCGCTGCTGGCGGGCGTTCGCGCGCCCCAGACGCCCGAACGCCGCGCGATCGCGCAGGACGGGCGGGTGCTGGTGTGGGTGCACCTCTTCGCGGACGGCTCGCGCGAGGCGACGCTCGCGGGCATCGGGCTGCTGGGCGGCGCGCGGGTGATGTCGGACGAGCTCGTCGGGGGCTCGTGGATGCTGGGGGTGGACATCGCGCGCGACCGCCTGGGCGCGCTCGCCTCGCTCGAGGACGTGCAGTTCGTCGAGGAGTTCCCCGAGTACACGCTCCGGAGCAACGCGGTCACGCGCTGGGTGGTGCAGAGCAACGTGCAGAACGTCACCCCGCTCTACGCCCGCGGGCTGACGGGCCTGGGCGAGATCATCGGCGTGATCGACGGGCGGGTCGGGGTCCAGCACTGCGCGTTCTTCGACAGCCTGAACCCCATCGGCGTCGACCACCGCAAGATCGTCGCGTACAACGCGACGCCCGGGTACAACCTGCACGGCACGCACGTGGCGACGACCGCGCTGGGCGACGCCGGCAGCACCGGCGACACGCGGGGCGTCGCGTACCAGGCCCGGATGGCGTTCAACACGCACCCGGACGCGACCGAGCTGAGCATGTACGAGCGGTTCGAGACGCACGTCATGGACGGCGCGCACATTCACACGAACAGCTGGGGCGCCGACTGGACCCGCGAGTACGACGGCGGGTGCCGGGGCATCGACAGCGTGCAGCGCGACTTCCCCGACATCCTCATCGTCCACGCCGTCTCCAACTCCGCCACCGTCAACAACCCGGAGAACGCCAAGAACAGCCTCGCGGTGACGGCGTCGGTCAACGCGCCCAACCAGCAGAACTGGTGCGACGGGGGCGACGGCCCGACGCAGGACGGGCGCCGCAAGCCCGAGATCGCCGCGCCCGGCTGCGCCATCCAGTCCGCCTCCGGCTCGACGGGCTGCGGCACGACGACCCTCTCGGGCACGTCGATGGCCACCCCCGCGGTCGCGGGTGTCGCCACGCTCGTGCGTCAGTACTACCTCAAGGGCTTCTACCCCTCGGGGCTCGAGAACCCGTCCGACGCCCTGCTCCCCTCGGGCCAGCTCATCAAGGCGACCCTGGTGAACAGCGCCGTCGACATGGCGGGCGTCGCGGACTTCCCGTCCAACCGCGAGGGCTGGGGGCGCGTGCTCGCGGACGAAGCGCTCTACTTCGCGGGTGATGCGCGCCGCCTGGTCGTCGAGGACGTGCGCAACACCTCGCCCGACGCGATCTCCACCGGCGATGTCGCGTCGGTGCGCCTCTCCGTCGGCGCGGGGCAGGCGCTCAAGGTCACGATGTCGTACGCCGACGCGCCCGCCGAGGTGAACGCGACGTTCGTCCCCGTGAACGATCTTGATCTCGAGGCCCGGTCGCCCTCGGGCGTGGTGTACCTCGGCAACGTGTTCTCGGGCGGACAGTCGACGCCCGGCGGCACGCCCGACACGCTCAACAACCTCGAGCAGGTGCTCATCAGCGCGCCCGAGAGCGGCGAGTGGACGATCCGCGTGCGCGGGCGCGCGGTGAACGTGGGCATGCAGGGCTACGCGCTGGCCATCACCGGCGACGTCGCCCCGATCGTGTGCGACCCCGACGTGAACGCCGACGGCAACATCGACCAGGACGACATCGTGTGCCTCATCCAGACCGTGGGGGGCGGGGCGTGCGCGCAGGTCAACCCGGACTTCAACGGCGACGGCAACGTGGATCAGGACGATGTCGCGCTTCTCACGCTCATCGTCGCGGGAGTACCGTGCCCGTAGCGGCAACCGCGCCGCGAAACGCCGCGTAGAGCAGGGTGTCACGGGCGGCCTTCGGGTTGGCCCGCGGGACGGCGAGGGAAGGCTCTCGCAGGCTCGATGCCGGTTCGCAGGAGAGACCTGGAAACACAACGTCGAACGGGACGCCGCGTGAAACGCGCGGCGTGGTGCCCCATGGCACCGGCGCCGGGTGGTCGCGGCGCGCCCGCTTGAGGGGAGTTGGCGGGAGGTGAGAGGCGGCCCGGGGGTCGAGAGGGTCCCCGGGCCCGCATTCCGCGGTCGGGCGGCGCGCGGGGCTACATTCGCGCGATGCCCACGGTCTTCCTCGACGGCCGCTTCGTCCCCGCCAGCGACGCCTGCGTGTCGGCGTTCGACGCCGGCTTCCAGCATGGCGTGGGGCTCTTCGAGACCATGCTCGCCGTCCGCGACGGTGCGCGCGTCGTCCACCTGCACGAGCACCTCGAGCGCCTCCGCCGCTCGGCGCGCACGCTCGGCCTGAGCGACTCGCTGCGCGTCGGCGCGCTCGCCGAGGCCGTGCGACGCACGGTCGATCGCGCCTTCCAGGACGACGAACGCAGCGCCCGCCTGCGCGTGCGCCTCACGATCACCGGGGGCGACCTCAACCTGCTCTCGCGGGGCGAGACGCGCGCCGAGCACCTGCCGACGCTGCTCCTTGCCGCCCAGCCCGCGACCGACTACCCCGCGGAGATGTTCGAGTCCGGCGTGCTCGCGACCCTGGCCGACCTCCGCGTCAACCCGCTCGACGACACGCAAGGGCACAAGACGCTGAACTACTGGGGTCGGCTGCGCGAACTGCAGGCGGCGGCCGCGAAACGCGCCGGCGAGTCGCTCGTCTTCTCCATCACCAATCACCTCGCGGGCGGGTGCGTGTCGAACGCGTTCGTGGTGCACGCCGGCGAACTCTGGACGCCCATCGCGCGCGGCGAGGAGGAAGACGTCGCGTCGCAGGGCGACGAATCCGCCGTCGCTCCCGCCGACCCCGACGTGGGCCCGCCCGACGAGCCCGCCCACGCCGGCGCCGGTCCTGGGGCGCAGCGCGGCGCGGTCATTCCCAGCCCGGTGCTGCCGGGCGTCGTGCGCCGCTGGGTGATGGACTGGGCGCTGGCCGAGGGACGCACCGTCCGCCGGCGCATGATCTCGCTGGACGACGTGCTTCGCGCCGACGAGCTGCTGCTGACGAACTCGTCGTGGGGCGTGCTGCCGGTCACGCGGTTCGAGTCGCGTCCGATCGGCACGGGCGAGGTGGGCGAACTGGGCACGCGCCTCGCGGCGGCGTGGCGCGATCTGATCGCGGCCGGGGGCTGAGCACGGGGGGCGGGCGCACGCCGTCGCGCCCGGCGCGATACGCTCGCGGCGCATGGCGGGCCCAGTGGACGTGCCGTTCGACATGACCCGACGCGGGCGCGTGGGCGTCGTGACAGGCAGCCGCGCGGAGTTCGGGCTGCTGCGCCCGGTGATGGCGGCGGTGCGCGACCACCCGCACCTGGAACTGCTGTGCATCGCGGCGGGGTCTCACCTGGTGTCGCCCGCGCTCACGTACTACGAAGTGAAGCGCGAGTTCCCCATCGCCGCGGCGGTGCCGATGCAGACGCCCGGGCGCACGGGGCGCGACGCCGACGTGCAGGCCCTGGGCCTGGGCATCACGCGCTTCGGGCGGGTCTTCGCAGACCTCGCCCTTGATTGGGTGGTCGTGCTGGGCGACCGGATCGAGGCCTTCGCGGCGGGGGCGGCGGCCAGTGTCGGGGGCGTGGCGCTCGCGCACGTCCACGGCGGCGACCGGGCCGAGGGCGTCGCCGACGAGGCCATGCGCCACGCGCTGACGAAGCTCGCCCACGTGCACTTCCCCGCGACGAGCGCCAGCGCCGAGCGCCTGCGTCGCATGGGCGAGCCGGCGGCGTTCGTGCACGAGGTGGGCTCGCCCGCGATCGACGACCTGGCGAGTTACCCGGCGATCAACGACGAGACGTTCCGCCACCTGGGCGAGCCTGACACGCTGGTGCTGATGCACCCGATCGGTCGCGACGACGAGCGGGAAGAGGCCGCGATGGCCGAGGTGCTCGGCGCGTGCGCCGGGCGGCGGGTGCTGGCGCTGCACCCGAACCTGGACCCGGGCCGCGGCGGCATCGTGCGCGCGCTGCGGGATCTGATGGCGATAGACGACCAGACGCCCGCGCCCGGCGACGGGCGCCCCGTGGCGGCCCCGCACTTGGAACGCCGCGTCTTCGTCGGGCTGCTGAAGCGCCTGGCGTCGGGCGGCGGGGTGATGGTCGGGAACAGTTCGGCGGGGCTGATCGAGGCATCGGCGCTCGGGCTGGCGGCGGTGGACGTTGGGCGTCGCCAGGCGGGGCGGGAACGCCCGGCGTCGGTGGTCCACGTGGACGCCGAGCGTTGCGACGACGTGCGGGCCGGGGTCGAACGGGCGCTGGCGTGGCGTGCGCCGGCGGGCGGGCCTGTGCACCCCTACGGCGACGGGCACGCGGGCGAGCGGATCGCGGCGGCGTTGGCGCGGGTCTATCCCCGCGATCCCGACCTGCTGCGAAAGCGGTGCGCGTACTGACGCGGCTCCCGGATAACCCGGCCTCCGGACGCCCGAAGGTCCGTCGCGGGCGAAAGTGACGCCCCGCCTCCGCCGATGGAGACACTGCCCGGGTCCATCGCCGGGAGGGAGTCCATCATGACCGTCGCCACCCAAGACCGGGTTCAGGTTGTCGCGAACGCGATCCGCGAGATCAGCCACATCGCCACGCTGCCCGAGATCACCGTGAAGGTGGTCGAACTGGTCGAGAACCCCAAGTCCACTGCGCAGGACCTGCACAAGGTCATCTCGGCCGATCCCGCGCTGTGCTCGCGCATCCTGAAGGTCGTGAACTCCTCGTTCTACGGGCTTCCGGGGCAGATCGCGTCGATCAACCGCGCGATCGTCATGCTGGGCCTGAACGCCGTCAAGAACATCGCGATCGCCGCCAGCCTGGCCAAGCTCTTCCGGGGCGGCGACCTCTCGCCGACGTTCTCGGCCCGCGACCTCTGGACGCACTGCAACGTCACGGCGGCGGGGGCGAAGATCGTCGCGAACTCGCTCAAGCTCGGGCTCTCCGACGAGGCCTTCCTCGCCGGGCTCATCCACGACATCGGGATCATGGTCGAGATGCAGGCGGACCGCGCCAAGCTCATCGAGGTGCTCCGGCGCGTCGGGGCCGACAGCAAGGGCGTCCCCGCCAACGACATGCTCGAGGCCGAACTCTCGGTCTTCGGCGCCACGCACGAGGACTTCGGCGCGGGCCTGTGCGAGAAGTGGAAGTTCCCCAAGAGCTTCGCCAACGTCACCGGCTTCCACCACCGCCCCATGCAACTCCCCGCCGAGAGCCGCACCCTCGTCGCGATCGTGCACGTCGCCGACCGCATCGCGGCCGATCTCGGGCAGGGCTTCCGCCAGGACCTCATGAACACCCTCGTCGCGCCCGACGTGCTCGACACCCTCAAGCTCACCACCGAGAAGTACACCGAACTGCGCAACCAGGTCGGCGCGCAGTCCAAGGACGTCGCCAACCTCCTCATGTGAACACCCCCGCGATCCCGGTCTCTTCGGGCGCGGCATGATCTCTCTCTTTCTCCCTCCGGGCGGCCCGCGCGGACACGCGTGGGCCCCCTTTTTCTTTCCGGCGCTAGACTTCCGCCCTCCCCATCCCGGGAGCACACCTCGGAAGCCGCCATGCCTTTCACGATCAAGCCCGACGACGCCCTGACGGTCGATGCCGACACCACGACGTACCTCAAGGACCACGTCGACACCGGCGACCGCTGGGTCCTGAACTTCGGCCCCCAGCACCCCGCGACGCACACGACGCTCCGCCTGGTCATGGAGCTCGACGGCGAGCGCATCGCCCGCGTCACGCCCCACATCGGCTACCTCCACAGCGGGTTCGAGAAGCTCGGCGAGGCGCTCGACTACAACCAGTACGTCACGATCGTCAGCCGGATGAACTACCTCTCGCCGGTCTCGAACGACATCTGCTGGCACCACTGCGTCGAGAAGCTCTTCGGCATCGACATCACCCCCCGCTGCAAGGTGCTCCGCACCATCATGGCCGAGGTGGGACGCATCCAGGACCACCTCCTGTGCGTCGGGGCCGCGGGGCTCGACCTCAACGCGTTCACCGGCTTCATCTACGCCTTCAACGTCCGCGAGAAGATCTACGACATCTGCGACTTCATCTCCGGGCAGCGCTTCCACCCGGATTGGACGCGTGTCGGCGGGCTCATGCAGGACCTGCCCGACGAGGAGACCTTCAAGGCGATGGTGAAGGCACTCATCCGCACGGAGGTGCCGCTGGCCCTCAAGGACCTCGAAGGCCTCCTGAACCGCAATCGCATCTTCATGGATCGCACGCAGGGCATCGGCGTCCTCACGAAGGAAGAAGCCATCGGCTGGTCGCTCTCGGGGCCCATGGCCCGCGCCAGCGGCGTGGTGCGCGACCTGCGCAAGGACGACCCGTACCTCTGCTACGCCGACAACTGGGACGGGCTGGGGGCCGAGAAGGTCACCTTCCGCGTGCCCGTCGCGGAAGAGGGCGACGCGTACTGCCGCTACCTCGTGCGCGTCGAAGAGATCAAGCAGTCGTGCGCGATCATCGAGCAGCTCATCGACAAGATCCCCGGCGGCAGCGTCGACGCCTTCGCCGACAGCAAGGTCGTGAAGCCCAACAAGAAAGACGTCTACGGCAGCATCGAGGGGCTCATCCAGCACTTCGAACTCATCATGACCAACCGCGGGTGGAAGGCGCCCATCGCCGAGTGCTACGGCGCGAACGAGACGGCCAACGGCGAACTCGGGTACTTCATCATCAGCGACGGCAGCCCCCGCCCCTGGCGCGTGCGCACCCGCCCGCCGAGCTTCATCAACTACGCCGTGGTGAGCAAGCTCGCCGAGGGACACCTGCTCAGCGACATCGTCGCCGTGATCGGCTCGATCAACGTGGTGGCGGCGGAGTTGGACCGGTAGGACGCCGGCCCGCCCCGAGAGGAGGGTGCCGGAATGAACACGTCAGCAGCACGCGTCGCACGCGCGGCAGGCATGGTGTTCGCGCTGGGCGTCGGCATGCTTGGCGCGGGCGGATGCCAGCCTTCACGCTGGGTCGTCGTCGTCGAGAATCAGTCCGCACGCCCCGTCAACGCGTGGTACTCGATGGAAGAGCCGGCCGCGGCGGTCATCGGCCCCGGCTCGCAGGTCGGGCTCGAATCGCGCCGACCTTTCGAGGCCACCCTCGGCCGTTGGGACGACGGTAAGGTTGAGTACGGCGCGAAGGTCGAATCCGTGAGAGGTGGCCCGTCGATGGAACCCTCGGTCGTCGCGTTCGACGAGGACGGGCGTCTGCGCTGGCGCGTGCGGACCGGCGCCGATGAATGGCGCGTGCTCGACGTCCCGCGGAGCTACGAGCATCTCCAGACGGTCAGGCCGTTCATGCCGTGAGAGGGCGAGGTGCAACCAGCGCTCATGCGCCGCTGATCGCCGCGAGTTGTCCGCGTGGGTGCGCTACTCGACGTCGCCGAGCAACTCGGTCAGGGCCGCCTCGAACTTGTCGGGCGTGTCGTACGTGCCGGCGGCGATCTCCGCCTTGACGCGATCGACGAGATCCTGGCGGACGGGCAGGTCACGCAGCTTGCTGAGATATGTCGCCACGGCGGAGAACTCCACGCGATCGGCACCTCGTCGGATCGCCGGCCCCTCTTGCTGCGTTGAGCGCGGGCGATCGCTGCTGAGGCCCGTCGCACGTCCTGGTCCCTGCGTCGAAAGAGGCATGATCTCCATGTCCGGCTTCACTCCTGGATGACCCGGGCACGGTCTCGCCCGCTCCGCGCGGCGGCCCGTCCGCTTGTCCATACGCATCGCCGTCCCCGGCGGAGCGGTACGCTCTCGCAGCGTCCCGCCGCGCACGCCGGTGGGCACTGTGCCCCACCCGCGGGACAACCTATCGGCCCTCGTTCAATGAACCCTCCAAAATGCGATTGTCGCGCGGAGATTGCGCTAGACTGGTATCTCTCAAGGACTTGCGCATGATAACCCCCCCGCGGACTGGACAGAAATTTTCGTACGCCGTCGGCCTGGCGCTCGTGCTCGGCGCGCTCCTGCTGGGCGGGTGTTCGCGTGGCGAACCCGGCGCCGGGGCGTCCGACGCGGATCGCGCGCGGCTCGCTGACCTCGCGCCCGAAGGCCGCGCCGTCTTCTCGCCCGGGTCCGGCGCCCGTGATGCAGACTCGCCCGACCCGACGTGGACGATCGTGCTCTCGACCATCCCCGCGTCGCAGGAGGGCCTGGAGGTCATGCGCACGGTCGCGACCGTCCGTCAGCAGGCGGGCCTGCCCGAGGCGCGCCTCCTCCGCCGCGGCCGCTCGACCGTCGTCGCCTACGGCTCGTACCCCAGCGCGACGGACGAACGCGCCCGCGCCGACCTCGCCCGCGTGCGGGCGATCGAACTCAACGGCGAGCGCCCGTTCGAGCACGCGGTGCTGGCGCCCCCGGCGTTCGAGGGCGTGCAGGGCGGGCGCCCGGAACTGGACCTCGCCGGCGTGCGCGCCCGGCGCGGGGGCGACGCGCTCTACACCCTGCAGGTGGCGGCGTACGAACGCAGCGACGGCAAGGACCCCACCGACGCCGACCTCGCCGAGATCCGGGCCGCCGCCGAGAAGGCCGCCGAAACCCTCCGCGCGGACGGCGCGGACGCGTACTACTGGCACGGCCCGCGGCGCAGCATGGTCACCGTGGGCATCTTCGGCCCGGCCGACCACGACGTGCTCCGCCCGGAGCGCGACAGCCCGGCGCTGCGGGCGGCCCGCTCGAAGCACCCGCTCAACCTGGTGAACGGGCGTCCGCTGCTCGTGCGGACGCGCGGCCAGACCGAGTCCACGCCCCAGCCGAGCTTTCTCGTCGCCATTCCCGAGTAATGAGAATCGAGCGACCCGCGCGGACGCCCGGCTCGTAGAAGACGGGTGAATATGCCGATACTGCCGGGGGCCGGCCAGCCCGCCCGGAGTTCCGCCATGCCCGGCACGCCCAGCACCGACCTTTCGCCCGAGCTCCGCGAGCACATGGCCCGCATCAAGGCCAAGGCGCTCGAGTACGGGCTCAACTTCTTCGAGGTCGTGTTCGAGGTGCTGCCCTTCGAGGTCATGAACCAGATCGCGGCGTACGGGGGCTTCCCGACGCGGTACCCGCACTGGCGGTGGGGCATGGAGTACGAGCGGCTCAGCAAGCGCGACGCGTACGGGCTGGGGCGCATCTACGAGATGGTGATCAACAACGACCCCGTGTACGCGTACCTGCAGGAATCCAACGCCGTCACGGACCAGAAGCTCGTCATGGCCCACGTCTACGGGCACGCGGACTTCTTCAAGAACAACCTCTGGTTCGCGAAGACCAACCGCAAGATGATGGACGAGATGGCGAACCACTCGACCCGCGTGCGACGGCACATCGAGCGTCACGGGCACGAGGTGGTGGAACGGTTCGTGGACGCCTGCCTCACGATCGAGAACCTCATCGATCCGCACAGCGTCTACAAGGGCGCGGTCGACGCCCGCCCGCCCTCCCCGCGCGACGACGACGGGCAGTCGTCCGACGCCTTCCACGCCGAGAAGCTCCCCGCCAAGGACTACATGGACCCGTTCATCAACCCGCAGGAGGAGCTCGACCGCCAGAAGCGCGAGCACGAGGCGGAGATGAAGGCCCAGCGCGCCCGCACCCCCGCCAGCCCCGAGCGCGACGTGCTGCTCTTCCTGCTGCGCCACGCGCGCCTGGAATCATGGCAGCAGGACGTGCTCGCGATCGTCCGCGACGAGGCGTACTACTACGCCCCCCAGGGCATGACCAAGGTCATGAACGAGGGCTGGGCGACGTACTGGCACTCCAAGCTCATGACGCAGCACTTCCTGGAAGCGCGGGAGATCGTCCACTACGCCGACCAGCACTCGGGCGTCGTCTACATGCCCCCGGGTGGGTTCAACCCGTACAAGATCGGCGTCGAGCTCTTCAAGGACATCGAACGCCGCTGGAACACCGGGCAGCACGGCCCGCGATGGGAAGACCTGCGCGAGCTGGGCGCCAAGGACGCCTTCGACGACAAGTCCATGCGCGGGCGCGACAAGATCTTCGAGGTCCGGCGCATCTACAACGACGTGTCGTTCATCGACGAGTTCCTCACCGAGGAGTTCGTCGAACGCCACCGCATGTACCAGCACGCCCGCGACCCGCAGACCGGCGAGATCAAGATCGTCTCGCGCGACTTCGCCCGCGTGAAGCAGACCCTCCTCCACCACCTCACCAACGCCGGCCAGCCCTTCATCTACGTCGTCGACGCCAACTACCTCAACCGGGGCGAGCTCGTCCTCGCGCACAAGTTCTCCGGGGTCGAGGTCGACGCGGCGCGGGCGGCCGAGGTGCTGCGCTCTCTCCGCGTCATCTGGGGACGCCCCGTCCACCTGCTCCTGCGCGTCAACGAAGAGCCCCACATGCTCACCCTCGCCGAGCACGCCGGGAAGATCACCAAGGAACGCGTGAACGAGGACACGCCCCGCCCCGCCCACAGCGTCTAGGCGCCGCGCCCCTGGTCCCGGGCCTTCGCGAGCATCTCGCGCAGCATCGGGGCGTTCTGGCGCAGCACCCGCGCGTTCGAGAGCCCCGAGGGCGTGATCGCCCCGAAGGGCGACATGATCGTCCAGTCGGTGAGGCGCGTGAAGGGATGGCGCCCGCGCTGGCCCTGGCGCATCGACGCGATGTCGTGCGGCTGGTTCACGAGCGTCGCGTCCACGCCGTCGTCGAAGACCTCGTGCACCTCGAACCACAGGTGCTCGCGCCCGCCCTCGCCCTCGGCGTCGGTCGGGTAGCCCATCTTGACGAGCGCGGGCAGCTCGAACTCGCGGAACTCCTCGAGGAACGCGCGGAAGACCCCCGTGGTCGCCGCGGCGCGGGCGCTCATGAGATCGGTGGCGGCGGAGGAGATCCGGAGCACGACGCCCTCGAGCGAGCCCTCCGAGCAGAAGCGCGACGGGCGCACCCCGCCGCCCTTGCCCAGCATGCGCGACATCAGGCCGCGCTTCGCCGGCTCGCACAGCACGCTGCGCGCGTCGGTGTGCCCGGGCTCGTTCCCGCCGCCCCGCAGCGCGACGTCCTCGGGCGGGGCCTCGCGGTCGAAGTCCGCCGCGGGCACCATCCGGACGACGCCCCCGGGGTGGGCGATCATGAACTCGGGCGTGTCCGGCTTCACCGCGCCCTCGAGGACCGCCTGGGCCATGGCGCTGACGAACCCGGAGCAGTCGGCGCTGAACTCCTTGCTCGGGCGCACGATGTCAAAGTCGAACGCGCCCAGCTCGCCCAGCCCGTGCGTGTGGATCCACGACGCGCGGGGCGATTCGGCGTTGGTGTCGTCGCACACGGCGTGGATCGCGAAGATCGCGGCGATGTCGAGGTCGGCGTCGTGCGACAGCTCCTCTTTCAGCATCTCGCGCGTCCAGAACAGCGTGGACAGGTGGTCGAGCGCGACCACCGCGTCGCGCCCCATCGCCGACGCCATGAACTTCAGCAGGTTCTTGCGGTCGCGCAGCACGTTCTTGCGGGCCGCGGGAACGCTGAACGACACGCCCTTGCCCGCGGCCTTGGCCTCGCCCTTCTCCGCGTCCGTCAGCCCGTTCTGGTAGTCGATGAACATGGGGTCAAACGGGGGCTGGTCCTGCCCGCAGATCATCGTCGCCTCGCCCCACTTCGCGTGGCGGAGCGTGAGGACCCAGCTCGCGGGCGAGTTGTTCGCGCGGGGCGTGATCTCCACGCCGTGCCGGCGCATGAAATCGAACTCCTCGGCCCGGGGCACGAGGTTGCCGCGGAAGAAGACGGTCCCGATCGACGGATTTTCCCTGCGCAGGAACTCGAACACGCCCCACCCCCCCGTGAAAGTTCGCGCGCCAGAATACCAGCGCGTGTCGCCCTCGGAGCGCGCGCGCCCCGGCAACAATCGGCCATGACGTACACCGCCCTCGCCCGACGCTATCGCTCGCAGCAGTTCGACGAGGTGGTGGGGCAGGAGCCCATCGCCCGCACGCTCCGCAACGCCATCGCCTCGGGACGGGTGGCCCACGCGTACCTCTTCACGGGCACGCGGGGCGTGGGCAAGACGACCATGGCCCGCCTCTTCGCCAAGGCGCTCAACGGGGGCTCGCCCGAGGTCGACGCCGCCATCATGAGCGGGCAGGACACCGACACCGTCGAGATCGACGCCGCCAGCAACACGGGCGTCGACAACGTCCGCGAACTCATCGCCAACGCCGCGTACCGACCGCTGCGGGGCAAGTACAAGGTCTACATCATCGACGAGGTGCACATGCTCTCGACGCAGGCGTTCAACGCCCTGCTCAAGACCATGGAAGAGCCCCCCGAGCACGTCAAGTTCATCCTCTGCACCACCGACGCTCAGAAGGTGCCCGCCACCATCCAGTCGCGCTGCCAGCGCTTCGACTTCCGCAACATTCCCGCGGCCCAGATCGCCGAGCACCTCGGCCAGGTCGCCCGCGCCGAGGGCGCCGCCGCCGACCCCGAACTCCTCCACCAGGTCGCGCGCCTCGGCAACGGCTCCATGCGCGACGCCCTCAGCCTCCTCGACCGCCTCCTCGCCGGGGGCGACAAGAAACTCACCCTCACGCTGCTCGAAGAGCTCCTGGGCCTGCCCGACCGCGAACTCATCGGCCAACTGATCGACGCGCTGGGCGCGGGCGATCCCGGCGTCGCCCTCGCCCGCGCCGACGACCTCCTCCGCAAGGGCGCGTCCGTCGACGTCCTCTTCGACGCCCTGCTGCTGCGCCTGCGCGACCTCATGGTCCTGGCGGCGTGCGGCGGGGCGACCCCGCTCGTCGAGCTCTCCGACGCCGCCCGAAGCGAAGAACTCGCGCGCGCGCGCCCCTTCGACGTCGCCGGGATCATCCACATGATCGCGCTCTGCGAGAACGTCCAGCGCGCCGCCAAGGGCTCCAGCGTGCCCAGAGCGCTCCTCGACGCCCTCGTCGTGCGCCTCGCCATGACCGACCGCGTCGCCGACGCCACGGCCATCGTCGCCGGAAAGGCCCAGGAGCAGCCGGCAAAAAAACGCTGACGCCGGCGCCCGCGGCCTTGCTCCCCACGGCCCGCGACGCCGGCGTTGAACCCACGCCCCCTCGACCACAGCCGCCCGCCCACACGGCCTCAGCCCCCGTGCTCCCGCCCGCCCCGGCGCCCACCACCCCCGGGCCACGCGACCCCGCCGGCGACCCCTGGGCCCAGGTCCTCTCCGCCGCCGCCCCCAACCGGCGGCTGCGCGTCCTCCTCAACGACTGCACCGTCGCCCGCGTCGAGGACGACCTCGTGGTGCTCTCCGTCAGCGACGCACTGCTCGGGGCGGCCCAGGCCAACGAGAAAGACCTGTGCGCGCTGCTCGCCAAGGCCTGGGACCGGGCCGTCCGCCTTGAACTGCGCTCGTCGAATCCTCCCGCGCCTTCGGGCGCCGCCGCCGAAACCCCGGCGGCACCCGGCGGGGCCCCGGGCCCGGACGCGCCGGCGAAGGCCGCCGAACTCCCGCTCGTGCGCCACGCCATGGAACTCTTCCAGGCGAGGCTCGTGAGCGTGCAGGCCCGCAAGCCCAAGGGCGAGTGAGGCGCGCGCCGGGCGACAGCCCGCGCGACCCGGCGCGCCGGTACCATCGCGCATGGCCGAACCCACCACTCCCCTCGCCGCCGAGATCGCGCGTGTCGCGCTCCTGCGGGGCTCGTTCACGCTCCGCTCGGGACGCACGAGCACCTACTACCTCGACAAGTACCTCTTCTCCACCCGCCCCGAACTGCTGCGCCAGCTCGCCCCGCTGTTCGCGGCCAGGGTCCGCGCGCTGGAATCGCGCCTCGGCGTGCGCGTGGCCCGACTGGCCGGGGCCGAACTGGGCGGCATCCCGCTCGTGACCGCCGCCAGCCTCGAGACCGGCCTCCCCTGCGTGTTCGTGCGCAACCAGAAGAAGGACTACGGCACGGCCAAGCAGTTGGAAGGCAAGGTCGGGCCGGGCGACATCGTCGTGCTGCTGGAGGACGTGGCGACCACCGGCGGGCAGGCGCTGGAGGCCGTGCAGGCCCTGCGCACCGCCGGCGCCGACGTCCGCGCGGTCGTCGCGACCATCGACCGGCTGGAGGGCGCCCGCGAGAACGTCGAGGGCGCGGGGCTGGCGTTCGAGGCGCTGTTCACCACGCGCGACCTGGGCGTGGCGGAGTAACACCCGCTCGCGCGGCTGCTTCTCCCCTGCGTTGCTCGCCTTTCCTGCGTTGCCCTCTGGCTGTCTCGCTGTCTCGCTCTCTCGCTCTCTCGCTTCTTCCTTCCGCTCACTTCTTTCCGATGGTGTCGTTCAGGAACTGCACCATCCGCTCGTAGAAGTACACGCGGTTGTCGAGCTTGGCGAAGCCGTGCCCCTCATCGGGCGCGATGAACACCCGCGGCATGATGTCCATGTTCTTCGTGGCGAACGCCTTGTCCTTCATGGCGACGCTGAGCTGCATGGCCTCTTCGACGGGCACGCGCGGGTCGTTGAACCCGTGCGCGATGAAGATCGGCACGTTGAGCTTGTCGTAGTACGACGAGGGCGATACCTCGGCGAGGAACTCCGGGTCGCTCAGCGGGCCGTACTCCACCTCGCGCAGCTTGCGCCGGTACCCGGCGGTCTTCTCGAGGAAGGTCTTGAGGTTGACGATGCCAACGATGTTGACGCCCGCGCCGAAGAGGCGCTGCGTGCGGTCGTTGCCGTCGACGTGCTTCTGGTCCTGCACGAGGCACGCGACGGACATGTACCCGCCGTACGACCCGCCCCAGGTCGCCATCTTGCCCGGCGCGCTGTAGCCCTCCTTGTCGAGCCACTCCGCGGCCTCCACGCCGTCGCGCACGCTGTCCCAGCGGTTCTTGTAGTCGTCCATCATGTGGAACGCGCGCCCGTAGCCGACGCTCCCGCGCACGTTCGGCAGCAGCACGCCGTAGCCCTTGGACACGAGGTACTGGATCGGGGCGGCGAAGGTCGGGCGGTGCTGGCCCTCGGGCCCGCCGTGGTAGTGCACGAGGAACGGGATCCGCGTGCCCTTCGCGTAGCCCGGGGGCAGGTAGAGGAACGCGGGGATCGGCGTCCCGTCGAAGCTGGCGTACGTGATGAGCTCGGGCAGCGGGAACGAGCCGAGGTTGATCCCCTGCGTGTCGGGGTAGGTCAGTTGCCGCGTGAGCGGCGCCCCGAGCTGCGCGCCGGGCTTGGGATAGGTCGTCGCGAACGCCGCCGAGGGCGTGCGCGCGTTGTTCATGGTCCACACGAGCGTGCGGTTGCGCAGGCCCGCCGAGCCGACGACGCCCTGCTCGGCGGTGGGGGCGGGCATCTCGCGGAGGTCCGGCAGCGAGTAGACGTGCACGACGCCGAACCCGTTCTCGTTCGTGTTGACGACGAGGAACTCGCGCTCGTGGTCGACGCCCGCGCCGTCGACTTCCACCGCGCTCAGCGAGGGCAGGGGCTCGCTCACCGCGCCGCTCGCCAGGTCGCGCAGGTACAGGCGCCGGATTCCCTGCTCGTTCGCGTCCGAGACGAGGAACACGCCCTTCTCGTCGGGCGTGTAGCCGGCGACGGTGCACGACGCCGTGCCGCCGCCCTCCGGGCGGATGGTGATCTCGCGGCGCTGCCCGCTCGCGACGTCGAGCTCGAACACCTGGCTGTCGGAGATCGACGTGTACTTGCCCACCAGCACGCGCCCGCCGTCCCGCGTGACGTCGTCGGCGCTCCACGACCCGGTCTCGCTCAGGATCCGCGTCGTCTTCCCGCTCGCGAAGTCGTGGCGGTACAGGTGGAAGTCCGTCGGGCTGTCCTGGTTCGCCGAGTAGATGAACCCGCTGCTGTCGTGCAGCCACGCGTTGATCGACGCCTGCACCTTGGGGTCGGCGAGGATCGGCCGGGTCTTGCCCGTCGCCGGGTCCATGTGCGTGAGCTGCGTGTTCTCGTTCCCGCCCACGGCGTGCATCAGGATCACGTGGCGCGAGTCCGGCGACACCGAGAACCCGCCCAGCCCGTCCGTGTAGTTCGTCAGGCGTTCGAACGTCGCCTCGCCCGGCTTGTACGACGGGGCGGCGTCGGCCTTGCCCTTCCCCTGCGCGGGCGTCACGCGGTACAACTGCCACACCCCGTCGGGCCAGTCGCGCAGCAGCAGCGACCCGTCGGGCATCAGCGTCGGCGCCCCGGGCGCCCGGATCTTCAGGAACTGCTCGATCGATGGGGCGCTCGTCCCGGGAGCCCCCCGCGCGGGCGCGCCGCCCCCCGCCGGCTGGCCCCCCTGCACGACACCCACCATGGCCGCCAGCCCGACCACCGCCGCCAGCCCCACCGCGTACGCACGATGCATGCCGTCGCCTCCTGGTTTGTCCGGGCCGCACGCCCGTCAGCCCCGATCGTTCAGAACATCCACCGCCCAAAGATGCCCCACAGCATCAGGCCCGTCAGCAGCACCGCCACGACCACCACCCACGTCTTTGCGCCCGTGCCCCGACGCTCCTCGCTCGACACGGCATGGCCGCACTTCCAGCAGATCGCCACGTCGTCGTACAGTTCGGCCCCGCACTCGCGGCAGGTCGTGGTGACATCGCCGAACGCCTCGACGTCCGCGTCGCTGGGACCCTCGTCGAACTCGTCGTCCGGCCCTGTGCCGGCGCGCCGTGCCATGCCGGGGAGTCTACACCCGACGCCCGGCGCAAAGCACCCGTCAAGTTTCATGGGCCCGCCGTCAGGTTTACTGGCCAACCCCGTTCGCGCGTGTATGGATTATCTTCCGGCCAGCGCCTGGCCCGGAATGTCGGAGGGGTTCCCATGCGCCGTGTCTTCGTTCCCGTGGCCTTCGTTCACGCGGTCCTTGTCCCCGTCCTCGCCGCCGGCACCGCCGTCGCCCAGCCCGCCGTCGACCAGGACAACCTGCTCCCGGCCTTCTTCTTCGGCGGCGCGATCATCCGCGAGGTCGGCCGCGCCCAGACCTTCACCGTCGGGCTCGGCGGCACGCTTACGTCGGTCGACCTGCAGCTCTGGCGCAGCCCCAGCACGCCGCTGCCGGACGTCACGTTCACGCTGCTCGGCACCACGCCTCTGGGCTTTCCCGATCCCGCCAACGTCCTCGCGACCCGAACGATCCCCATCACCAGCATCCCCGAGTCGACGTTCATCCCCGACCCGCCCTTCCCGCCGATCACGGTCGACCTCGCGGCCGACATGATCCCCGTACAGCCCGGCGAGGTGTACGCGATCGCCCTCACCCGCGCCGGCCTGGGCTCGCCCCCCTGGGTCCTCTGGGGCAGCAGTGGCGGCGAGTCGTACGCCGGTGGCAACGGGTACTTCATCCAGCCCAACGGCCAGGGCTGGCAGATCGGTGACGCCGATTTCGGCTTCCGCACGGTCGTCAATGTGCCCGCGCCCGGGGCCGCCGTCTTCGCCGGCCTGCTCTTCGCTCCGCTCGCCCGTCGGCGGCGGTAAGGCCCTCTCGTGGGCGACGCGGCCTTTCGCGCGGTTGTCCTGTCGTTGCGCCGGGTTTCGTGCCGGGTTCGCGCCGAGTTTGGGCGTGGCTTTGTCGCGCCGGCCCGCTCGCGCGGGGAGAAAAGAACTCCCCCCGATCGACGGCCAGGACACCGGCGGCACCGGGCCCGGAACGCTTATGGCTGCTGCGGTCAAGCCCTGACCAGGTTCACGCCCAAACCCGTGCACCGGGCCCGGCCGTCGATCGGGGGAAGCGGGCAAGCGTAGCGCCCTACCCCTCCAGCCGTCCCCGCCACGCCGCCAGCGTCTCTCCACGTGTCAGGTCGAACTTCAGCGGCGTCACCGTGATGCACCCCCGCAGCAGTTCGTCCACGTCCGAGCCCGCGTCGGTGCCCATGAAGTCCAGCCCGTGCCCGGCCGCCCAGTAGTACGCGCCCCCCGCCGGGCTTACCCGGCGCTCGTACTTGTCCACCAGCCCGTGCGTGTTCATCGGGCACACCCGGATCGGCGGCACCTTGCCCGCATCGACCGCCGGGCCGCTCCCGTCCGTCGCCGGCACGTTCACGCTCAGGCACTCGTGCGGGCGGGGCAGCCCGCCGGCGAGAATCCGGTCGATCGCCGCGCGGCACCACGCCGCCCCAACCTCGTAGTTCGCCTTCCCGCGACCGCGGATCATGCTGCACGCGATGCTGGGCACGCCCAAGAACGCGGCCTCGATCGCCGCGGCGACCGTGCCCGAGTAGATCACGTTCACGCCGACGTTCGCGCCGTCGTTCATCCCGCTCACCACCAGGTCGGGGCGCGATCCCTCGCCGAACCGCTCGGGCCACAGGTTCGCGATCGCCAGCTTCACGCAATCCGCCGGGCGTCCGTCCACGCTGAGCCCCTCGAACTTTGCGCTGCCCGCGAGCTCGACCGTTTCCTCGCCCACCATCAGGGGCGTGTGGTAGGTCACGCCGTGGCTCGTCGCCGACTGCACCGTGAGCGGCGCGATGACGTGCACCACGTCGCGCGGGGCGCGGCTGGCCTCGTCGGGCACGCGGGGCATGCCCCCGTGCCGCCGGTGCAGGTCGATCAGCGCCTCGTACATCGCCCCGATGCCGGGCGCGCGGATGCCGTCGTCGTTGGTCAGCAGGATGCGCATGGGCGACGGTACGCGCCGCGCGGGCCCGATCGCGCCCGCGGCGCCTGTCAACGCATCTCGACGATCACCGGCACCGTCACACGACGCGTCCACTCCGACGGCGCCTGCGTCCACCACAGCACGCTCTCGGGCGTCGTCTCCTGGCGGGCCAGCGGCTCGGCCAGTTCCTCGAGCTGCGCCTCGCCCTGCAGGCGTTCGGCCAGCAGGTCGCGCGCGCCCTCGATCGCGTCCGCCGTCGCGGGGATGTCCATCGTGTACGCCCCGCGCACCCGCAGCAGCGGATCGTCCGGGTTCGGCGCGCCCGCCCCGGGCAACGCAGCGCCGGGCCCCACCAGCGGCGCCAGCAGCCGGCGAGCCGCCTGCTCTTCCGACGATGCGAGCACGGGCCCGCCGTCGCGCGGCGTGGCGAGCGCGATCACCGCCTCCGGCGGCAGGTTCTTCGTCAGCCGCCACGCGTGCCCGGATCGGCCCGCGCCCGCGGCTTCCAGGCTCCGCAGCCCGCGCACGTCGTTGGACTTCACCCGCAGCGCCAGGCGGCCCTCGCTCGCCAGCGACAGCGCCCGCTCGCCCGAGGGCGACGCCGCCACGTCGAGCCCTTCCTCCGCCGACGCGATCATGGTGGCCGGGGCCTCGGCGACACTCGAGCCCGCGTCGGCGATCGCCTCGCGCGCGTTGGACGCCGCGGCCCGCTCCGGGGCCGGCGCGGGCGTCGCGTCCGCGAGGCGGGGCTCCTGCCGCGCGCCGCCCCGCGGGACGAGCAGCAGCGAACTCCAGTAGATCCCCCCGCCGACCAGCAGCATCAGCCCGGCGGCGAGCGCGAACGCCGGCGCATGACGCGTCCAGTGTCCGCTTCCCCGGTGGCGCACGTCGTCGGCCAGCGAGATGGGGATCGACGACCGCTCAGACCCGACGAGCGCGTCGCGCTCCAGGGCGGCCAGCACGCGGCCCATCAGTTCCGGCGGCGCCTTCTCCAGCCCCACGCTCCGCAGGGCGCGCTGGTTGGCGCGCATCTGCTCGATCCGCGTCCGCACGCCGGCCCGCCCCGACGCCGCCTCGAGGCGCGCCTGCTCGGCCGCGGACAACCGCCCCTCGATCCAGTCGATGAACTGGCTCTCGTCGAGCGGGCGGTCGCCCGGTCGGTCGGAGTTGGGCAGGTTCGTCGTCACGCGGTTCCAGACCTCTTGGGCGATGCCCGATCCATCGATTCCACGCCTTCCCGCAACGCCGTCCGCGCGCGGAAGAGACGGCTCTTGACCGTTCCGATCGCCACGCCCAGCACCTCGGCGATCTGTTCGTAACTCTGCCCGTGACAGTCGCTCAGAATGAGCACCGCACGCTGATCCGGATCCAGCAGACGCAGGGCCGCCATCACGCGGGCCCGGTCCTCGTGAAGTTCGACGCGGTCGTCGGCGTTCTGTTCCCGTTCCTGTTCGAAACCGACGCCCCGCCCTCCCTCGCGGGCCCCGGATTCCGCGGGGTCGGTCAACGCGTCCAGGCTGGCGTGGCGACGGACTTTCTCGGCCCGCAGGCGCGAGAGGCACACGTTCATGGTGATCCGGATCATCCAGGTCGAGAGCTTCGCCCGCGCGTCGAAGGTGTGCAGCCCCTGGATGATCTTGACGAACGCGTCCTGCGTGAGGTCCGCGGCGAGGTCCCGGTCTCTGACCATCCGCACGCAGACCGAGAAGAGCCGGTCCTGGTACCGCGCGATCAACTGGGTCCAGGCGCGGCTATCGCCCCGCCGGATCGCGTCGACGATCTCCAGGTCGCGGGAATCATCGGTGTCGAGCGCGCCGGGCTCGCTGCGCGTGTGGCGGTTGGTGGGCACGGGTCGGAGCACAGTGTACGGGTGCGGGGAGAACCCCGGTTGCGATCCGCGCCCATCCCTACCATGCCCGAGCCCCCATGCCGAACCCCACCCCCGAGACCCCCCGCCGGGCGACCAGCCTGCGAGCGCAGGGTGCCCGCGCGCGCCGGGGCGTCTATCTCGCGGCGGGGCTGCTGTGCGTCGGGCTGGGCGCGGTGGGCGTGTTCGTGCCGGGCATGCCCACGACGATCTTCCTGATCGTCGCGTCGTTCTTCCTGGTCCGCAGCAGCCCGACGCTGCAGGCCCGCCTGGTCCGCAGCCGCTTCTTCGCGCCGTACGTCCGATACCTCGACGGCGACACGCCCATGCCCCGCAAGGCCAAGGTCCTCGCCATCACGATGATGTGGGCCATGATCGCCGCCAGCAGCGCCCTGCTGGTCTGGCGGGAAACCCCTGCCTGGGTCGTCACCATCGTCGTCGCGTCGGGCGTCGTCGGGACGGTCGCGATCATCCGGTTCAGGGGCGTTCGACGGGGGTAAGTGCCTGGACGACCAGTTGTATTCGCGCGTAGCATTTGCGGGGACAAAAATATACTGTAAGACCAAAAAGTAGAATTTGGGCTACGTCATTCTATACTCCGGTCATGCGACGGTCAGACTTCCAGGGGCTGGTACCGGGTCGAATAACGACGACCGAATTCGAGGATCGCGGGCGCCGGATTGCCATTGAGGCGTTTGTCCCTTCGCCGCTGCCCCCCGCGCTCGACCGGGTGTCGTTCCTCGGGCGGTTGTACGATTCGTTGGAGTACGCCGAGCGCTCGTTGCAGCGGCTTGACGGCGTGATCGACGCCCTGCCGGGGCGCACGGTACTTCTCGGCGCCTTGCGGGTGCGCGAGGCGCAGACATCGTCACGAATCGAGAACACGTTCGCGACGGTGCGGGAGATCGTCGGTGCGAGCGCGGACGCTCCGAACACACGTCCCGAAGCGTTGGAGGTGCTGCGCGCGAGGCTGGCGATAGAAAGAGCGCTCCGATCGGACCTGCCGATCAGCGGGCGGCTGCTGCGCGACATGCACCGCGTGCTGGTGATTGATGCGTCCAAGCGGCCCGGGGAGTTCCGCGACGTGCAGGTCTGCATCGGGGACGAGCACCGTGGGATCGAGTACGCGCGCTTCGTGCCTCCGCCCGCGGCGGAGGTCGAGGCGTGCATGCGCGACTGGGAGTTGTTTGCGAATCCGGGCTCCCTGAACGCCCCGGGGCGCGAGCGCTGGCCGGACCTCGTCGAGCTCGCGTTTGCGCATTACCAGTTCGAGACCATCCATCCGTTCAGCGACGGCAACGGGCGGCTCGGGCGCGCCATCGTGACGCTGACGCCCGTCAAGCAGGGCTGGCTGAAACACCCGGTCTGCACCGTCAGCGAGTGGGTCTCGGAGCACCGCGCCGAGTACTACGACGCCCTGCTGCGGGTCAGCACGCACGCCGACTGGGAAGGCTGGGTGCGGTTTTTCTGCACCGCGGTCGCCGAGCAGGCAAAGGCCGACATGGCCCGGGCGACGCGTCTGAGCGCGCTGTACGAGCGGTACTCGAACCTGATCCTGGGGAAGCCCGGCAGCGTTCGCCTGATCCGGCTGCTCGATCACCTGTTCGATCGTCACGCGCTGACCATTCCGGATGTGGCGAGCCTGCTCGGCATCACGTATCCGCCCGCGAAGAAGCACGTCGAGAAGCTCATGACGATGGGCATTCTGCGTCTGCTGTTCGAGGCGAACTACGGCAAGGTCTACATCGCTGAGGAGGTCGTTCGGGCGATCCACGGTGCGGACGAATCAGAACCCGACGCGCCGCCCGCATAATCATCCGTGAGGACTGGTGAACTGCGGCGTTTGAGCACCACGTTCGCCCGCCGTACTCTGCACGTCTATGCCGATTCTCGTCCATGCCCAGACCCGCGTCATCTGCCAGGGAATCACCGGCTCGTTCGGGGCCAGCCACACGAAGGGGTGCCTGCACTACGGCACCAAGATGGTGGGGGGTGTCACGCCCGGCAAGGGCGGCACGAAGGACGACAACGGGCTCCCGGTCTTCGACACCGTCGAGAAGGCGGTGCGCGAGACCGGCGCCGACGCGACGATGATCTTCGTGCCCCCGCCGTTCGCGGCGGACGCGATCCTCGAGGCCGCCGACGCGGGCATCCGGGTCATCAACTGCATCACCGAGGGCGTGCCGGTGCAGGACATGATCCGCGTGCGGGCGCTGCTCGATGAGCGCAACGGCACGAAGGTGATGAGCGAGGCGAAGAACGGGGTCATTCTGATCGGCCCCAACTGCCCGGGCGTGATCACGCCGGGGCCCAAGACCGGCGGGGGCACGGGCCCGGGCGATCCGTACACGAACGCCGGGTGCAAGATCGGGATCATGCCCGGGTACATCCACACGCACGTGAGCCAGTCGAAGCTGGGCAAGAGCGTGGGGATCGTGAGCCGCTCGGGCACGCTGACGTACGAGGCGGTGTGGCAGACCAGCCGCCTCGGGCTTGCGCAGTCCACGTGCGTGGGCATCGGGGGCGACCCGGTGCGGGGGGTGGATCACATCGACGTGATCCGGATGCTCGAAGCGGACCCCGAGACGCACGCGATCCTGATGATCGGCGAGATCGGCGGAACGGACGAGATCGTGGCCGCCCAGTTCATCGCGGCGCACGTCAAGAAACCGGTGGCGGCGTTCATCGCCGGGCGCACCGCGCCCCCCGGGCGACGCATGGGGCACGCGGGGGCGATCATCGGCGGGGCGGACGACACCGCCGACGCGAAGATCGCGGCGCTCACGAAGGCCGGCGTCGAGGTGGCGATGAGCCCTGCGGACATGGGCACGGCCGTGGCGAGGGCGATGAAGCTCGGCGTGTAAGCGAGGGCGCCGTGGGACGACTACCCAGCCCATCCAAGCCGTGGCTGCATACGTGGGCCCCGCTCCTCCTGGCGGGGTTCGCTGGGGTCGCGGCGATACTTGGCGCCCTGGCTGCTGCATGGAAGGCGATCATCGATGCCCGAGCGGGGCAATCCTGGGTGTTACCCGCGTTGGTGACGGCCGTCCTTTTCGCGGTGTTTGCCCGAGAGGTGCTCTCGCTGCATCGTGCATTCATGGAGGCAAGACGCCAGCGCCGCTTCGAGGAAGCCCACGAACTTCAGGCCGCGTGCCAGGTTTTGCGAGAGCAGCTTGGATCGCGCTTGCGGAGGGAAGTCGAGGCGCTGCCGGAGGATCGTCGGCCGACTGCAATCCGGGTGTGTGTCTATAGAGTGGCTCCGGTTGGAAGGGAACTGAGTCCGGAGTTGGAGCGCGTGACTCCATATGCCGTCGGCGAGGGCGGTGATCCCGGTGAGGTCGGAAAGCGGATCTCCAGTGCGTGCGGCGTTATCGGATTGTCGTATCGCACTCAGTCTCCGCAGATCGGGAATAGACAGGGCGAGTCCATCGAGGACTTCCGGAAGGAGATGATCGCAGAATGGGGGTTCGACCCCGACGCCGCTCGAACGCTGAACGAGACTCGCTGGAGTTTCCTCGCCTTGCCGATACAGACGCCTGAGGGCAAGGTAGATGCCATCGTTTTTGTGGATTCGGAACTCAAGAACTGCTTCATGGTTGACGTCGTAGAATGGTTCGTCATGCCTGCCTGTGACGCCATGCGGATCGTGATCGAGCGGAGATACGGAAATGCCGGCTGAGACCGCGGTACCCCAGACACCTCGCCCGATGATCATCGATCGGCGCCTCGTCTCGAAGCCGGGCGCGCAGCTCGAGGTCTATACCCTGGTGCTCAGCGACGAGTGGAAGAAGCGGCTGACCATTCGGCGCAAGCCCGGGTTCTGGAGCTTTCTCCGCCCCCGTCAGGCATTCTGACCGTCCGCGCGGCATGGGCGTATGAACCCCCGCGCGTCTGTCACCCGGGCCGCTCCCGGCAACCGATACCATCGGGCGTCATGGCGAAGAAGCCCGCGGCCAAGAAACCCGACTCGCCGCCACCCGCGCTGCCGCGCGTCGCCCTCCTGCCCGGCAAGGAGTCGTTCCTCCGCCACATCCGCACGCAGGAACTCCGCGACGAGCTTTCCAAGGCCCACGGCACCATCGACACGGTGCTCTACGACGGGCTCTCGTGCTCGGCGGCGGACGTCCTGGACGAATGCCGCAGTTTCGGGCTGATCGCGTCGTACAAGCTCGTCGTGCTCGACAACGCCGAGTCGCTGATCAAGGACGACACCCGGGCGCTCTTCGAGCGGTACTGCGAGTCCGTCGCCGAGCAGCCGGAGGTCGGGGCGACCCTGCTGCTCCGGGCCGACATCTGGCGGAAGGGCAAGCTCGACGCGTTGATCGAGCGGGTCGGGTGGATCCGCGTCTGCGACGAGCCCCGCGAGGACGACGCGGTCCGGTGGGTCATCGGACGCGCCCAGAAGGAGCACAAGGCGCCCATCGACCCCGACGCCGCCCGCAACCTGGTCGATCGCGTGGGCCCGCGCCTGACGCGGCTTGACAGCGAGCTGGGCAAGCTGGCGGCGGCGAGCGGGGGTGGCACCATCACCAGCGACCTCGTCGCGTACTTCGTCGGGGCCTCGCGCGAGGAAGCGGTCTGGGGCATCCAGGAAACGCTGCTGCGCGCCGGGCCGGAAGAGGCCCTCCGCCACGTGCGCTACGTGCTCGACGTGTCGCGCCAGCCGGCGCAGCTCGTCTCGTACGCGCTCGTCGACCTGGCGCGGAAGGTCCACGCGGTGTCGCGCGCCACGCGCAGCGGCGCCAGGCCCGACGACCTCAAGCCCCTCAAACTGTGGGGGCCCTCGGGCGACGCCATCCGTGACGTGGCACGCCGCACCGACCCGGACCGGGCGCTCGAACTCTTCCGGGCCGCGGTGCGGGGCGACGCGCGCTCCAAGAGCGGCCTGGGCGAGCCCGAACGCACGCTCGAGATGATCGTGCTCGAGTTCGCGAAGACGCTCGGCACCGGTTGAGGGCCTACCCCGCGCGACGCTGACGGCGCGGCGGTGGCGGAAACTCGATCGCTTCGATGAGCAGCACGTCGACGAATGACCCGCCTTCGCCCTTGGGGTTGAAGACGTACGCCGAGCGCCCGTTGCTGCTGACGGCGACCAGGCCGGGGTTCGCGACTTCGATGGTCCTGCCACTCCCGAAACGGAGCACGAACGGCACGAACGGCTCCGCCGCGAGAGCATCCTTGAGTGTGTCGACGTGCATGCGCTGCTCCCTGCTCTGCAAACAATAGTGCGGCACGCCGGGCGGCTGCGGCTTCACACAATCCGGGTCGGCGAGAGCGCGGGGTCCGTGTCGGGGCGCCGCGATCAGCCGGAGTGCTTCTCGGGCGCTGGTTTTTTTCGGGCGTTCGCGCTCGCGGGATGCGCGGGCGGCGCGGCGTTGGTCGGTCCGAGACCTCGGCGCCGGGGGCACGCCGTGGAAGTGCCGGCCCGCGAGCGGCCGATCCTGTCGTCGCGTGGACGGGGCGCCGGCCGCAAGGCGGCGCCGGGAGAGGGTTTCCATGCTCGTCCGCTCGCTCGTCGTCGGTGCCGGGTTGGCCGCGTCGCTCTGCGCCCTGGCCCAGCCGCCCAAGGAATCGGACTGCGGGGTGACGACGCCGGCGTCCGCCCGCACGCCCCGGGCCGAACACGCCATGTCGCTGCGCGAGCAACTCCGCGGCGAGTGGGACGGGCAGATCCAGGTCGTGACCGCCGAGGGCGCCTCGAGCACCGGCTACGCCAGCATGTCCGTGCGTCCGCGCGAAGGCCGCCTCATCCTCGCCTTCGAGGGCGTCGCGGGCAAGAAGGTCGTGGAGGGCGTGGGGGCGATGTCGTTCCAGGGCGACGAAGCCGCGAGCGTGGTCGATTCCGCGATCCTCGGCGCGCAGCGCGCGATGATGCGCGTGCCCTGCGAAGAGCAGGGTGTGCTCGTCTTCCGGGCGTTCGAGACCGACGCGAAGGGCTCGCCCGAGATCGAGCAGGTCGTGCGGATGCCCGACGCCAACGCCGTGCGGATCGAGTTCGCCCGCGTCCACGCCGACGGGCGGCGTGAGCGACTCGCGGTGATGGACATGATCCGCCTCCCCGCGGGCGAGGTGGCGATGGCCTCGGCGATGCTGCAGAACGAGGCGAAGATCAAGGCCGTCGGCCAGCAGGTGCAGGCCTCGGTCCCCGCCACCGACGAGTGACGACGCGCACACCCCCGCGGGCGTGGATCGATGCGCCGGTTCACGCCCGCGCGGCCCGGGACGGGGCGGTGTGCCGCGCCCCTGACCCGTCCCGCTCAACCCTTGTTCTTGTAGTAGTCGAGGTTCACCTGGACGAACTTGTTCCACTCGGTGGGCAGGTCTTCCTGCTGGAAGATCGCCTTGACGGGGCACTCGTCCACGCAGAGGGCGCAATCGATGCACGTGTCGGGGTCGATGAAGAGCTGCGTCGCGGTCGCGAAGTCCGGCTCGTTCTTCGTCGGGTGGATGCAGTCCACCGGGCAGACCGCCACGCACGAGGTGTCCTTGGTGGCAATGCAGGGTTCGGCGATGACGTGAGGCATGGTCCGTCCTTACGAAGAGAGGAGTCAGAACCGCGGATCGTACCCGCGCGCGTTGGGGGCGATGTCCTCGCGCCCGGCCGCGCGAGCGCCGGAGACGGCGTGCCGCCCTTGCTCTCGCGCTCGGGGGCGGTATTCTTCTCGTGCGGTGGCATTCGCGCGGCGTCCCCTTGGCGAGGCCGGACGTGCGCGCGGATCGGTGGCGTCCGACGGCGTAGCGCCGGGCGGACGACGGAGGCGTGGCGCGCTGTTCGCCCGTCGCCGGCAAAGCGCCCGAGCGTCAAGCCACTCGCGCGACGGCCCGCCGTCGCTCGCCGACCGCACCGCACCGATCCGGCCCGTCGCCGTGAGTCGGACGGGGATGAATCTCCACCCATGGCCGCCATCACGCACTCTCGGTCCGCGTTCCTCCACGGGCAATGGACCCCCGAAGAAGCCGGCGCGCTCTATGGCGTGCCGGACTGGGGCAAGGGCTACGTCGGCGTCAATCCCGCCGGGCACCTCACCGTCATGCCCATGAAGGACCCCGCCCGCCAGATCGACCTCTACGAGGTCATCAAGGGCCTGAACGAGCGGGGGATCCACACCCCCGTGCTTCTCCGCTTCAACGACATCCTCGTCCATCGCCTGCGCGAGCTGCGCAAGGCCTTCGACGACGCCATGCACGACCAGGGGTACACCGGCGGGTACTCCTGCGTCTACCCCATCAAGGTCAACCAGCAGCGCCACGTCTGCGAGCAGATCGCCCGCCTCGCCGTAGAACTCAACTTCGGCCTGGAGGCCGGCAGCAAGCCCGAACTCCTCGCCGTCCTGGGCCTCTCCGCCTCCGCCGGCGGGCCGGGCACCAACGGCATGCCGATCATCTGCAACGGGTTCAAGGACGACGAGTTCATCGAGACCGTCACCCTCGCCACCAAGCTCGGGCGCAACATCATCCCCGTCGTCGAGAAGTTCAGCGAGCTCGAGCTCATCGTGAAGCACGCGAAGGCCTACGGCGTGCGTCCGCGGATCGGCCTGCGCGTGAAGCTCTCCGCCCGCGGCGCGGGGCGCTGGGAGGGGTCGGCGGGCGTCCGCAGCAAGTTCGGGCTCTTCGTGTCCGAGTGCCTCAAGGCCGTGGAGTACCTGAAAGCCCACGGGATGCTCGACTGCCTGAACCTGCTGCACTGCCACGTGGGCAGCCAGCTCTACGACATCAAGGTCCTCAAGAACGCCGTCAACGAGCTGGCCCACGTCTACTGCGAACTCCGCGAGATGGGCGCCGGGCTGAGCATGCTCGACATCGGGGGCGGGATGGGTGTGGACTACGACGGCTCGCAGAGCGCGTGGTCCAGCTCGATCAACTACACGCCCCAGGAGTACGCCGCGGACGTCGTCTACCGCATCAAGAGCGTCTGCGATAGCGCGGGCGTGCAGCACCCGACGATCCTGAGCGAGTCCGGGCGGGCGATGGTCGCGTACTCGTCGGTCCTGATCGTCGATGTCCTGGGCACCAGCCACTTCGAGAGCAACCCGAACCTCGCCGAGATCGAGGGGGCGATCAAGGCCGAGGCCGAGCCGCCCCAGCCCGTGCTCGACCTGCTCGATGCCTACCGCAGCATGACCGACCGCAACCTGCTCGAGACCTACCACGACAGCACGCAGGCCCGCGACGAGGCCATGAGCCTCTTCAGCCTCGGGTACATGTCGCTGTCGATGCGCGGGGCGGCCGAGCAGCTCTTCTGGGCCATCTGCGCCAAACTGCTGGAGAAGGCCTCCAAGAAGGGCGAACTCCCGGACGAGTTCGAGGGCCTGCCCGAACTGCTCAGCGATATCTACTTCTGCAACTTCTCGTTGTTCCAGTCCATGCCCGACAGTTGGGCCATCGACCAGCTCTTCCCGATCGTCCCCATCCACCGCCTGAACGAAGAGCCCACCCGCCGCGGCATCCTCGCCGACATCACCTGCGACAGCGACGGCAAGGTCGATCGCTTCGTCGACAAGCGCGTCGACAAGAAGACCCTGGAACTCCACGACGTCCGCCCGGCGAAGGGCGCGGAGGCCGACGGCGTCACGGGCGTCGAGCCTTACTACCTCGGCGTGTTCCTGCTCGGGGCGTACCAGGAAATTCTGGGCGACCTGCACAACCTGCTCGGCGACACTCACGCCGTGCACATCTCGCTCGACGACCACGGCGGGTGGGAGATCGACGAGGTGATCGAGGGCGACACGGTCGAGGAAGTGCTGGCGTACGTGCAGTACGACGTGCCGGACCTGAAGAAGGCGATGCGCCAGGACGTCGAGGCCGCGTGCCGCCAGGGGCGCCTCACGCTCTCCGAGGGCAAGAGCCTGCTGAAGTACTACGACGACGGGCTCGAGGGGTACACGTACCTCGAGGGCTGAGCGGCACTGGCGTACGAGCCCGATGCTCTACGAGCCCGACGCGCACGCGAGGGGTCCGTTCGCCGTCCTCCCCGTCGGGAGATGTGGTGGGCCGTCGAGAACCACGAGCGTCTTGTCGTGCTGATCTCGATCTAGAAGAACCGGTGCCCGTTGCGGCGGAAGCGCGCGACGTCGTCCTTGGTCGGCATGGCGAAGTGGCTCTGCTCGGCCTCGGGGTTGGGCGTGAGCGGCGGGCTGCCCGCCTCGACCAGGCGGACGCACTCGATGATGGCCTCGGCCGCGAGGTCCTTGCTCCGCGCCATCACGTCCTCGAGCGAGTCGTGCTTCCAGATGCGGTACCGCTTCTGCACGACGATCGGCCCGTTGTCGAGCTTGCGATCGACGTAGTGCACGCTCGAGCCGCCCCACGCCTCGCCGTTGGCCAGCGTCCAGAAGCTCGGCATCAGCCCGCGGTACTTCGGCAGCAGCGCGCCGTGGCAGTTCACGATGCCGAAGGGCGTCTGCATCCGCAGGTCCTTGCGGTAGAGCTGCGTCCCGCTGATCGAGACGATGAACTCCACGCCCCGCTCGCGCAGCAGCCCCCGGAACGCCTCGCTGTTCACGTCGTCCGTGCGGTCGACGGGCACGCCGTACTTGCGCGCGACGGCCTCAACCGAGTAGCACCGGCGCGTGCTGCCGAGCACGCCGTTGACGATCTTCGCGCGCACCTTGTTGAAGACCATCCGCGCGGCCTTGTAGCCGAAGTAGACCGGGCCGTAGACCTTCAGCAGGTCGCGCGCGGTTTCGACCATCGTGCGCTTGCCCTGGTTGTTGCCCTGGATGTTGACGCCCGCGGTGCTGTCGGCGAACTCGCGCAGGTACTTGTCGAGCACCTTGGGCAGGTAGTCGGTCTCGTCCTGGATGAAGACGTACTTCTTGAGCGTGCGTCCGGGCGGGGTGAGCACGAGGAACTCGTACCCGCTGGCGGCGCTGCCCGCCAGCGTGGGCTCGAGCTCGAAGGCCGACCCCGACGACGCGAACGCGCGACCCGCCGCTGAAGCCCGTACGTCCGGTGCGATCGTCATGCGAACTCCACTCCGCGCCGCGTCGGCGCGCCCGCCTCACGCGGCGTTGGTCACGCCGCCCCGCGCCCCGGCCGCGTCCGGCTGCGCTCCTACTGATTCGATCAGTTCGACCCAAGCGCGGCAGGCGGTCTCGCGGTCGTACCGACCGCTGATCGCCCGGCGCGCGTTGTCGCCCATCGCCCGCCGCCGGGCCGCGTCGTCACGCAGGGCGAGGATCGCCCGCGCGAGCCCGTCGGCGTCGCCCTCGCGCACGGTCACGCCCGCGTCGCTCTCGCTCAGCACCCGGGCGATCTCGCTCGACGTGTTGCCCACGAAGATCGACGCCCGTCCCACCGCCATGATCCCGAACAGCTTGCTCGGCACCATGATCCCCTCGACCCCCTCGCGCAGCGAGATCAGGTGGATGTCGCCCGCGGAGAGCGACGCCCCGAGCTGCTCGCGCGGCTGGTAGTCGTGCCACGCGGCGTTGGTCAGTCCCTTCTCGCGGATGAACGACTCGACCTCGGCCCGGCGCTTGCCGCCCCCCACGAAGACGAACCGCAGGCCCGCCTCGGCGCGCAGGCGTTCCATCGCGCCCAGGATGGTCGTGGCGTCGTGCCCGATGCCGAAGTTGCCCGAGTACATGACCACCAACTCGCCGCCGGGCGCCCACCGGGCCCGGTACGGGTTGGCCTCGTGCGCCACGGGCTCGACCCCGGCGAGATCGGCCCAGACAGGGATCAGGCGGACCTTGGATTCCGGCACGCCCTTGGCGAGCACGCGATCGCGCATGCAGCGCCCGAGCACGACGTCCACGTCGCTGCGCCGCAGCAGGAACCGGTTGAGTCTCTCGAACAGGCGGGTGGGGAGGGCGGCGGGCTTCATCACGCCGCACGCGACCGGAAGGTCGGGGTACAGGTCCATGACCCAGTAGATGGCGCGCGAGCCGCGGAGCACGCGGCAGATGAGCCCCACCAGCGCGATGAACGGCGGGGTCGTGTAGCAGATCACCACGTCCGCCCGGGGCAGGGTCAGGGCCTTGATCAGCGCGAGCAGGTAGAACAGCGCGAAGTCGGCGATGCGGGCGGCGTACCCGGCCTTGCCGAAGAGACTCGCGCCGACCCGGTGCACGCCGATCGGCAGCCCCCCCGGCACCTCGATCGCCTCCCGGCGCGGGAGCACCGCGCCGGACCGCCCGTAGATCGAGCGGCTCGCGATGGCCATGACCTGGTGCCCGCGCCGCGAGAGCTCGTCGGCCAGGTCCTTGCCCATCTGGGCCGTGGCGACAACGTCCGGGTGGAACGCCTGGTTCAGCAGGAGCACGCGTCGGGCTGGACGGGTCGGGGCGGGCACGTCGGGGATTATCGGCACCCCGGGGGAGGAAGTTCGCGCGCAGCCGAACGGATCAGTGCCCGCTGTGCAGATCGTCGAGCGGGCTGTTCGTGTGATCGGACCGGACCGTGTTCTTCGCGGTGTCCAGACGCCACGAGCAGTCCTGCGGCGTGGTCGTGCCGTCGATCCGGATGGACGGGCACACCGTGTACGGGTTCTGCGGGACGGAACGCAGGTACGACCCGAACCGGCCGGCGGGCGTGAGGTTGCCGCGGGCGTCGGTTCTGCCCGTCAGCCTGGCGGCGATTGCACCGTGGTCGGTGTCGATGTTGCCGTCCGGGTCAAAGGCCGGAGACCGTCCGTCGTGCTCGGCGGCGTACAGGTCGATCGCGGTCTGCAGGGCGATCGTGTCCGCGTGCAGCCGTCGGAGCATCGCGTTCTCGGCGCCCCGGGACACCCTGGGGATCGCGATGGCGACGATGAGGCCGAGCACGACCACGACGACCACAAGCTCGAGGAGCGTGAACGCGGGGTGGGCGGAACGTCGGCGCACGCTCCGACATCGGACGCCGGGACCTCGGGCTGTATCCGACCGAAGGCCCGGCGAGGGCCGCGTGCCCGGGCGACCCGCGCACGCGGCGAAGGTCACGCCGTGTGCGACCGGTACCACTCGATCGTCCGCTTCAGCCCTTCCTCGAAGGGCATGGCGGCCCGCCAGCCGAGGAGGTCGGCGGCCTTGTCGACGCTGAGTTGACGCCGCGGCTGGCCATCGGGCTTGGTCGGGTCCCAGGTGATCTTGCCGGCGAACCCGGTCAGTTTCACGATGAGTTCGACGAGGCTCTTGATCGTGATCTCGAAGCCCGCGCCCAGGTTGATGGGCGTGGGGTCGTCCATGACTTCGGCGGCCCGGAGGATGCCCTCGGCGGCGTCGTCGACGTACAGGAACTCGCGGCTGGCCGCCCCCGTGCCCCAGCAGACGATCTCCTTGTCGCCCCGGGCCTGGGCCTCGACGCACTTGCGGATGAGCGCCGGTATGACGTGCGAAGAGTGGAGGTCGAAGTTGTCGTACGGGCCGTAGAGGTTCACGGGCAGCACGTACGACGACTTCATGGCGTACTGGAGCTTGTACGCGTCGAGCATCTGCCACGCGGCCTTCTTGGCGACGCCGTACGGCGCGTTGGTCTCTTCCGGGTAGCCGTTCCAGAGGTCGTCTTCCTTGAACGGAACGGGCGTGAACTTCGGGTAAGCGCAGATGGTGCCGACCTGGATGAAGCGTCCGTCGCGCTCGACGAGCCCGTCGAGGCGCGCCTGCTCGATGAGGTGCAGGGCCATGGCCATGTTGGCGTAGAAGTACCGCCCGGGGTTGGCGCGGTTGGCGCCGATGCCGCCGACTTCGGCCGCGAGGTGGATGACGACGTCGGCCTTCGCCCCCTTGAACGCGGTGCGGTAGAGCGACTGCACGCTGGCCATGTCGGTGAGGTCGAAGTGCTTGCGCCGGGGGATGAAGATGTTGGCGTCGGGCACGCCCCGGGCGCGGAGGCGATCGACGACGTGGCGCCCGAGAAACCCGGCGCCGCCGGTCAGGATGATCCGCTTGGACGAGAGGTCGGTTGGCATGGCGGGGATGGTACGGGGACGGGCCCGGGGCGGGGTGGATGGCGACGGGGCGGGCCCCGTCTCGCGACAGCGGCCGCGGGACGCCCACGGCGTAGCATCGCGCGTGATCGGCAAAGACCCCGCGGCTCAGGTCAAGACGCTCCGGAAGTTCCGGGTGGCGAAGCCCGTCGACCGCTCGCTCAAGGCCACCGTCGAGGCGCTGACCAAGGACCTGGTGAAGGCGGCCCGGGCGCGGGGCGGGATGGACGGGGCCTGGGCCGAACTCGTGCCGCCGACGCTCGAAAGCGCGTCGTGGGTCGAGAAACTCACGCCCGGCGGCATCCTGTGCGTGCGCGTGCGCGACGCCGCGACACGGTACGAACTCGAGGTCTGGCTGCGCAGCGGCGGGCTCGACGCCCTCCGCGCGCGATGCTCGACGACGCTGCGGCGGGTGAAGATGGAGGTCAGGAAGTAGGGGCGAGACAGCGAGACAGCACGACAGCGAGACAGCGAGACAGCGAGACAGGGAGGGAAAAGGCGCGAAGCGAGGCGGAAGAGAAGAAGGCATCAAGGCACGCGGCATCGAGGCATCGAGGCATCGAGTAAAGCGGTATCGGGGCGTGCGGGCTCAGCGGTGCACGAGCGCCAGCAGTTGCTCCGCGCGGGTCCGCCAGGTGTGGTCGCGTTGCACGCGCGCCCGGGCGTTGGCGGCGATAGCCTCGCGTTCCGCGGGCGAGTCGCGGAGCGTCCGCAGCAGGTCGAGCGCGTGGGGCGGCGAGGTGAAGGGCAGGATCTCGCGCCCGGGTTCGAAGTGCGCGTCGAGGCCGAGGCGCTCGCCGATAAGGCACGGCACGCCAGCCGCGGCTGACTCGTAGGGCTTCAGGTTGATCCCGACCTCGTCCTGCCAGCGCATGACGTTCAGCGCGGCGGTGGCGCGGCAGTAGTGCCGGGGCATGTCCTCGAAGGGCACCTCGCCCAGGCGCGTGCCGCCGAAGGGCCACGCGGGCGACATCGCGCCGAAGGCGAGCACCGAGCAGCGTCGGGCGAGCCAGCAGACGGTGAAGGCGCGCTCGAAGGCGCGGCTTTCGCGGATGATGGCGGCGGCGGTGGCGAACGCCGCCGGGTCGCCGACGAGCGCCCGGGCGAGGGGCGCGAGCGATTCGTCGCGGGCCGCCAGGGCGTGCAGGCGGTCGAGCAGCGGCATGGCGGGCGAGGCGGCGTGTGCGCGGGCGAGCGGCTCGAGCAGGGGCATCGCCGCGCCGACGACGCCCCCGGCCCGCGCGAGGCGCGCAAGGGCGAGCGCGGCGCGGGCCGCCCGCAGCGCGGGCATGTCCGGCTGGTCGTCGCCGAGCGCGGCAAGTTCGGCGGGGGTCGGGTCCGGGTCGCCCGGGCCGACGGACACGGCCAGGTCGTGGTCGCGGCGCTCGGGGAAGGGGCGGAACGTCTCGTCGTCGATGGCGTAGGGAAGCGCGTGCGTGGGCCCGAAGCCCAGGATGTCGGTCATCTCGCGCGCGGTGGCGGCGTTGTTGATGACGTGCGTGAGGCGCGGGGCCCGGAGCATCGGGTGGCGGAAGAACGGGAGCCAGGTGCTCTGCGAGGCCCAGTGCGGGGCGTCGAGCCAGTAGCAGATGTGCGGGAGGTCGAGGATGTCGAAGGCCGACACGGGTACGCCCTCGCGCAGCGAGCCCGCGAACGTCGTGAGCGCGTTGCCCCACATGGCGATCGAGGCGTCCGGCCGGTGTTCGCGGCAGAGTCGCGCGAGTTCGGCCGCGGCGAGCGTCGCCAGGCGCGCCGGATCGGCCCCCGGCTGGGCCCGGGCCTTGAAGAGGGGTTCGAGTTCCAGCACCAGCGGCTCGTGCCCGGCGCGCGCGAAGCCCCGGATGAGCCCCTGGAAGATGGAGCGGGAGTTCGTGCCGGGCTGGAGGAAGCAGAGAACGCGCACACGGGAGTATCGGTGCGCGGGGGCTATCGCCCGGAGGCGTTGGGGATGCCGGTGATGGCGATCGGCTGCAGGGCGTCGACCCGCCAGGCGTTCCCGTCGCGCACGTAGTCGAGACGCCACCAGGAGATGACGGGGAACTGGCTGTCGGCCGCGGTGACGCGGACTTTCACCTGCACGCGGGCGGCGGCGGGAGATTCGAGCGAGGCCTGCACCGCGAGCACGGTGTGCTCGGCCACGCGGTACCGACCCCCCGTGCTGAAGTCCGACTCGATGCGGTCGAGGATCAGGTCGAAGGGCAGCCCGTCGGGATTCACCCACCAGTACATCACCGCGTCGGGCGTGAGGATCTCCCGGGCCGCGGGGATATCCGCGCGGGCGACAGCGTCGACCAGCGCCCGCGTGCGCGACGCGACGGCCTCACGCGGGGTTTCCACCGCGCGCGCCAGCACGAACACGCCCGCGCCGAGCACCGCCAGCGCCAGCGCGACGATGTTCGCCCGGCGCAGTTGCCCCCGCTGGTTGAGGATGTACCACGACGCGAACGCGCCGGCGAGCAGCAGCAGCAGCAGCGGCCAGGGGTTCTCGAGCAGGGCGCGCTCGAGCAGCGGCCCGCGCGGGAGCGCGGGGGGATCTTGCACGATCAGCGGGTTGGAGGCCTGCGCGAGCGTTGCGGGGAGCGTCGTGTGGAGGGGTGGCGTGGTCATGATTTGAGGGTGCGGGCCGCCCCGGTCGATTGTAAGGATTGCGATCGGTGAAGGTTGCGGGCATCGGGCGCACGGCGCGCCAGGGGGACGAGTGACGAAGGCGCCGGACAATCGCGTGCTGGAGGCGAACCTGCGGGCGCTGGGCGCGCGGAGCGCCCGGGCCGCGGAGATGGTGCGGGCCGCCCCCGACGCGGTGGCGGCGGGGAGCGCGTCGCTGGAGATGGCGCCCGACGCCGGGCTCACCGGATGGGTGCGCGACGCGGCCGGGGTGGTGCGTCAGTTGGCCAGCCGCCGGGGCCCGCGCGAGGAGGGCGCGAAGCTCGCGGCCCAGGTCGATGTCGTGGCGCACGCGGCGACGGCGGTGCTGGGGTTCGGGCTGGGGCACCATGTGCGGGCGCTCGCCGAGCGGTACGGGCGCCATGGCGCGGTGATCGTGTTCGAGCCCGACGCGGCGTTGCTGCGGGCCGTGCTCTCGCGCGAGGATTTCACGGGCGTCTTCCGCGGGAACGTCGTGCTGCTGGCCGACGAGCACGACACCGGCGCGATCGCCTCGGCGTTGCAGGGCATGGAAGCGGTGGTGGGCTCGGGGCTGAAGCTGCTGGCCCACCCGGCGAGCGCGGCGCGCCTGGGCGTGTCGCGCGAGCGATTCTCGGCCAGCCTGACGCAGGTGATGAAGGCGGTGCGCACGAACGTCGTCACGACGCTCGTGCAGGTCGACGTCACGGTGCGGAACCTGCTGCAGAACCTGCGGTGGTACGCGGGCGGGCCGGGCGTGGCGGACCTCGCCGGGGCCGCGGCGGGCCGGGCGGCGGTGGTGGTGGCGGCGGGGCCGAGCCTGCGCCGCAACGTGGAACTGCTGGCCAGGCCTGGCGTGCGCGACCGGGTGGTGATCATCGCGGTGCAGACGGTGCTGAAGACGCTGTTGGCCCGGGGCATCCGCCCGCACTTCGTGACGGCGCTGGACTACCACGAGATGAGCCGCCGGTTCTACGAGGGGCTGACGCCGGCGGAAGTCGAGGGCGTGACGCTGGTGGCCGAGCCCAAGGCGAACCCGGCGATCCTGCAGGCGTTCCCGGGGGCGATCCGCTGCGCGGGCGACGAGGTGCTGGATCAGATCCTGGGGGCGGGGCTGGCGCGCGACATGGGGCGCCTGCCGCCGGGCGCGACGGTCGCGCATCTGGCGTACTACCTGGCGCGCCACCTGGGGTGTGATCCGGTGGTGCTGATCGGGCAGGACCTGGGGTTCAGCGACGGCCAGTACTACGCGCCCGGGGCCGCGATCCACGCCGTGTGGGGGGGCGAGCTCAGCGAGGTCAACACGCTGGAGATGCTGGAGTGGCAGCGGATCGCACGGATGCGCAGCCTGCTGCGCCGGGCGGAGGACGTGCACGGGCGGACGATCTACACCGACGAGCAGATGTCGACGTACCTCGTGCAGTTCGAGCGTGACTTCGGGCGCGACGCGGCGAAGGGCCTCCGCGTGATCGACGCCACCGAGGGGGGCGTGCGCAAGCTCCACACGACGACCATGACCCTCGCCGAAGCCTTGGAACAGCACGCCGGCGCCGGCCCGGCGGGTGCGCTCGCGCTGCCGGCGCCGGGCGTGGCGGATGCACGCGCGCGCGCCGAGCGGCTGGAGCGCGTCGCGGGGCGGCTGCGCGAGCTGCGCCGCGAGAGCGGGCGCGTGGGCGACCTGGCCCGCGAGGCGACGGGCGTGCTGCGCGAGATGCTGGAGCGCCACGCCGACCAGGCACGCGTCAACGCGCTCATCGGGCGCGTGCACGACATCGGCACGCGTGCCGCGGCGAGCCCGGCGCACTGGCTCGTGCAGCACGTGAACCAGGCGGGTCAACTGAATCGATACCGCGCGGACCGCGCGATCGCCGCGGAAGGGCTGACGGGCGTCGCGCGCCAGAAGCGCGAGATCGAGCGCGACCTCAAGAACGTCGAGTGGCTGGGCGACGCGGCCGGGCTGGTGACGGGCATGCTCGACGACGCGCTCGTGGCGCTCGCGGGTGGCCCGCTGCGGACGCGCGAGCACGCCGCGGCGCCCGCCCCCGGCGCGGACGACAGCACCCCCGGCAGGGGGCGGCACGAGCGGGCGCGGGCCTGGGCGTTCGTGCGGGTGGATGCGCAGCGCAGCGGGCTGGGCCTGCCCCGCGATCTGTCGGCGGAGTTCGCGCCCGGGATGAACCCGCTGCGCCTGCTGCTGGCGCGCCTCGCGCGGTGCGTGCGGCTGGCGGGCGTGGCGCTGATCGCGGACGACACCGACACGGCGCGCCGCCTGGCCGGCACGCCCCCCGCCGGGCTGCGTCTCGAGTTCGCGCACGCCGACCCGCGCGACGCCGCCCGCGCCGGGTGGGTGGGCGCCGGGCGGGCGTGGTCGCGCCCCGCGTGGCGCGGCGGGCGGGGGAACCTGAGCGCGGCGGACGAGTGCCTGGCGCCCCACACGATGGCGCGCGAGATGGCGCGCCTCGACGCCACCGCCGGCGTCGTGCTCGGGGCCGATTGGGCGCTCACCGACCCCGCGCTCACCGATGCGCTCGTCGAGCGCCACGACGAACGCCCCGACGCGCACCCCATGACCTTCGCGCCCGCCGCCCCCGGCCTGTGCGGCGTGCTGCTGGCGCGACCGCTGGTCGAGGAACTGGCGCGCGTCGGCGGGAGCGCCGCGACCATCGGCGCGATCCTGGGCTACCACCCCATCGCCCCGCAGGCCGACCCGATCTCCAAGCCCGTGTGCGTGGAGGTCGAGCCCGCGCTGCGCGACGCGCTCGTGCGGCTCATCCCCGACACGCCCCGCCAGCGCGAGCGCCTGCGGGGCGCGCTCGCGGGGATCGACTGGGTTGCCGCCGACGCGCGGACGATCGTCGACGCCACAAGCCGGGCGGGGCTGCACGCCGAAGGGCCCGCCGAAGCGATCACGGTGCCGATGTCGCGCGCCATGAACCGGCCGGTCGTGCTCGCGGCGCTGCGCGAGCAGATCGCCGCGGGCGATCACCCGACGGTCACGCTCGCGGGCGAGGGCTGCGACGCGCTCGAAGTGCCGGGCGTCACCGAGTTCGCCGCCGCGGCGGGGGCGTTCGGCGCGAGCGCCGTGTGCGTGCGCACGCGCCTGGCGGGCGTGGGGCACGCCGACCGGCGCGCGCTGCGCCTGGCGGACGTCGTGTGGGTCGAGGGCGTGGCCGACACGGAGGAGACCTACGAGGCGCTGACGGGCGAGCGGGGGCTGCACGCGGTGCGCGAGGGCGTGCGGTCGCTGTGCGAGCGTGCGAGGCAACGCCGCGAGGGCGACTCGCCGGGCGACGACGCAGGCGCCGAGGGCGGCCCGTGGTGGGTGGTGCCGGCGATCGAGAAGCGCGACGAGGTGCTCGACGAGATGGAGAGCTTCTACAACCGGGGGCTGCTGGGCGCGGGCGCGTGCGTGATCGAGCCGCCCCGCGAGGCGAGGCCGGGCGCTCGCGTCGAGCCGCTGCCCCTGCCGCCGAGCGTCGCGGCACGGCTCGCGTGGTCGCGGCGCGTCGTGCGGGCGGTCGACGTGCGCGAGGACGAGCACGCCGACGCCGCGGCGCTGGCGCAGGCCGGGGGCGTGGCATGAGCGCATGGGCGATCATCCTCGCGCGCGCGGGCAGCAAGGGCGTGCCCGGGAAGAACGTGCGCGACGTCGCGGGCAGGCCCTGCATCGCGTGGACGATCCTGCACGCGCAGCGTTCGGCCCGCGTGTCGCGGGTCATCGTCTCGACCGACGACCCGCGCGCGATGGACGTGGCGCGGTCGATGGGCGCGGAAGTCGCGGAGCGCCCCGCCGACCTGGCGAGCGACACGGCGCGGGTCGACGACGCGGCGAGGCACGCGGCGGCGTGGGCGCGCGAGCACAGGCCGGACGCCTGTGCCACCCATGCCGAGGCGCACGAGGAAACAGGCCGCGGCGTGACGCAGAGCACGCCGCTCGCGATCCTCTACGCGAACGTGCCGGTGCGTCCGCCCGAACTCACGGATCGCGCGCTCGCGCTGCTCGACGCCAGCGGGTGCGACAGCGTGCAGAGCTACCAGCGCGTGGGCAAGCACCACCCGTGGTGGACGGCGCGGCTGGATGACGCCGGGCGCGTGGGCCCCTGGGAGGGCGACGTGCTGAACCACGGCGTGTTCCGCCGCCAAGACCTGCCGCCCGCGTTCGTGCCCGACGGCGGGGTGATCGCGCTGACGTGGCGTGCGCTGATGCTCGGGGCGGGCGCGCCGCCCGGGCCGCACGCGTTCTTCGGGGTCGATCGGCGTGGCATCGTGAACGAGGAGGGGAGCGTGGTGGACATCGACGCGGAAGTGGACGTGCTGGTGGCCGACGCGCTGCTGCGGGGGCGGGCGTGAGGATCGGCGACCGCGAGATCGGGACTGGCGCGCCCGTGTACGTGATCGCCGAGATCGGCGTCAATCACGACGGGGACGCGGCGCGCGCGGTGGAGCTGACGCGGCTGGCGGCAAAGGCCGGGGCCGACGCGGTGAAGTTCCAGTACTTCGAGGCCGACCGGCTGATGAGCAAGGCCGCGAAACTGGCGGCGTACCAGCGAGCCGCCGGCGAGACCGACCCGCTGGAGATGCTGCGCCGGCTGGAACTCTCGCTCGACGATCTGGCGGCGTGCGCCGCGGAGGCGCACCGGCTAGGCGTGCACGCGATCGTGAGCGTGTTCAGCGTCGAGCACGTGGCGCCGACGGCGGCGATCGCCTGGGACGCGTTCAAGAGCGCGAGCCCGGACATCGTGAACCGCCCGCTGCTCGAAGCGCTCGCCTCGACCGGGCGCCCGCTGGTGGTGAGCACCGGGGCGAGCACGCTCGAGGAGGTGCGCGAGGGCGTGTCGTGGCTGGCCGACGCGTCGGGCCGCCTCGCGGTGATGCAGTGCGTGAGCAGCTACCCCACGCGCTTCGAGGACGCGGAGTTCGGCGGGGTGCTCGCGCTGCGCGAAGCGCTGGGGCTGCCGACCGGGTACAGCGACCACACGCCCGACGCGGGCGAGAGCGCGCTGGCGGCGGTGGCGCACGGGGCGTGCGTGCTCGAGAAGCACATGACCTACGACCGGCGCGCGCCCGGGCCCGATCACCGCGCATCGCTGGAACCCGAGGCGTTCGGCGCGTACTGCGCGGCGGCGCGGCGGCGCGGCGGCGACGGGCCCTCGGACACGATCGAGCTGCAGCCGGCACGCAAGCGCGTGCTGGTGTGCGAGGAGGACGTGCGGCGTGTGTCGCGCCAGAGCCTGACGACGACGCGGGCGCTGCGCGCCGGGCACGTGCTGACCGGCGCGGACCTCACGGTGAAGCGCCCCGGTACGGGCGTGCCCGCGCGCGACCTGCGGGGCACCATCGGGCGCTCGCTGGCGCGCGACGTCGACGCCGACACGCCCCTTTCTCCCGACGACCTGGCGCCCGTCGCGGGGCCCCGCCCCGGGGCTTGATCGAGCGAACGGGGCGGCAAGGATGAAAGACCCGCGAGGGGCGGACGCACGCCGCGCACGGCGGCGCCGGGGAGATGTGGCATGAGCGGCGCGACGGCGGATGTGACGGGCCTGTACGAGCATGCGGCGGAGGTGCTGGGCGACGTGGCGCCGGTGCTGACAGCGCGCACGTTCCTGGGGAACACGGCGGCGGCATGGCTCGTCGCGGGGCTGGTCGCGGCGGGCATGTTCCTGGTGCTGCTGGTGGTGCGGGGCGTGCTCGTGGCGCGGGCGCGCAAGGCCGCCGAGCGGAAGTTCTCGCCCGTGTGGGAGCTGCTGCGCCAGATCGCGGTGCGCACGAGCATCACGCTCGTGCTGGCGATCTCGGTGCGGGTGGGCGTGCTGGGGCTGGAGCTGTCGGGCATCGCGCAGGAGGGGGCCGAGGCGCTGGTGGTGCTGCTGGTGGGCGTGCAGGCGGTGATCTGGGCGACGGCGGCGGTGGACTGGGGGCTGGTGTGGTTCATGCGCCGGCGCGCGGGCGAGGGCGTGGACGTCGGCGAGCGCCAGGTGAAGGCGTCGATGGCCGCCGTGCGGTTCCTGGTGCTGCTCGCGGTGTACTCGGTCATCACGCTGCTGGCGCTCGACAACCTCGGGGTGAACGTCACGGCCTTGGTCGCGGGGCTGGGCATCGGCGGGCTGGCGGTGGCGCTCGCGACGCAGAGCATCCTGGGCGACGTCTTCGGGTCGCTGTCGATCACGTTCGACAAGCCCTTCGAGGTGGGCGATTTCATCATCGTCGGGCAGCAGATGGGCACGGTCGAAGAGATCGGGATCAAGACGACGCGCGTGCGCGCGCTCTCGGGCGAGCAGCTCATCTTCACGAACACCGACCTGCTGAGCAGCCGCATCCAGAACTACAAGCGCATGCGCGAGCGCCGGGTGGTGTTCAAGTTCGGGGTCGAGTACGGGACGCCCCCCGAGACGCTCGAGGCGATCTCGCGCGCCGTGCGCGAGATCATCTCGGCGCAGTCGGGCGTGCGCTTCGACCGGGCGCACTTCCAGGGCTTCGGCGCGTCGTCGCTCGACTACGAGGTCGTGTACTGGATGCTCGATCCCGACTACAACAAGTACATGGACATGCAGCAGGCGATCAACCTCGAGCTCGTCCGGCGCCTGGGCGAGATGCGGGTGAACTTCGCCTTCCCGACGCAGACGCTGCACGTCGCGAGCCTGCCCCGCATGGGCTGAGGCGCCCGCTAGATCGCGATGAGGCGCACGAGCAGCAGGCCCATCGCTTCGAGCGAGACGACGACGCCGATGCAGACGCCGAAGATGAGCCCCCCGTGCGGGCGGCGCACGCGCGGGGCCTGCACATAGTGACGCGCGAGGAAGATGGACGCCACGCAGCCGGCCAGGAAGGGCGTGAACGTCAGGGCCCACGCGGCGGTCCGCCACATCGACGGGCCGGACGCCGAGCCGATCCCGTGCAGGATGAGCGTGAGCGCCCAGAACGCGCCGGGGATGATCGTGGCGCGGAGCAGCAGCGCTCCCCACCCGGGCCACGCGACCAGGCCCTTCTCGAGCGTGTCGGACCACGCCGCGTTGCACTCCGGGCACACGGCGATGCCCGTCTGCTCGTTCAGCAGCCCTGACAGGTCGTAGTCGCAGGTCGGGCAGCGCGGCACGGGCGGCTACTCCCCGGCGTCCGCGCGGGGCGTCAGGACGCGGACGTTCTCGCGCCCCTCGCCGTCGTGTCGCGGCACGGGCGCGGGCCCGGCCACGCGCGGGCGCATCAGCACGCCCGCGAGATACGCGCCCGCGACGAACACCCCGCCCACGACCAGCGCGATCAGCACGAGCGGCAGAAGGAGCAGCAGGAGCGCGCCCGCGAAGAGCGACAGGAGCACGGTGGCCGCGAGACGCGACGACCTCGACGGGCGCGGGCCGTTCGGACCCGGCGAGCCGGGGCCGCCGGACCACGTGCGGATGGTCGTGACGCGGATCACGCGAAGATCGTACTGGCGCGGTGGCCCGCGGGTTCGGGGGGCCGCGCGGGCCGCGCGTGCGGCGGTCAGTCCTTGGGCGGGGTGAGGGCGGCGGTGGGGATGATCTGGAAGGGCACGCCCGGGCCGGCCCAGTAGACATCCAGGGCCGCCCCGCCCCCGCCGTTGAACCATTCGACGACGATGTCGTACGTGCCGGCGGCGAGGGTGGTCTTGCCGCTGCGCAGGCGCGGGCCGTGGCGGCCTTCGTCCTCGCACACGACCTGCCCGCGGACCGAGACGCGCACGCCGTCGTCGGACGAGACCCCGAACGTCCACGTGCCGGACTCGGGGATGGTGATCTGCCCGCGGAATCGAGCGGCGGCGACCACGGGGCGGCGGAGAACCTCGGTGAGCATGATCTCGGGCACGACGCCGGTCTCGGCGGGCGTGAGGCGCGAGAAGTCCGGGATCGAGCGGAGTTCGCCGAGCGTGGCGGGGAAGGCGCAGCGCTCGAACCGCACGCCGCCGGGCGCGTCGGGCGCGATCACGCGGTACGTGCCGATCGCCTCGGCGCTCTCGCCGCCCTTCGCGTACGCGCGGGCGCGCAGCGTGCCGTTCTTCGACAGCGAGACGGGGGCGGCGTAAAGAGGCGACTGGTGCGTCACGGGCGTGCCGTCCGTCGTGTAGCGGATCTCCACGTCCGCGTCGCGCGTCGAGAGCGGGATGGTGATGGTGCCGGTGGTGTGCAGCCCGGGCGGGAGGCCCAGCTTGGGACGCTGGACGAGCGGGGACGCGACGACGTCCGGGCCCTGGTACGACGCGAGGGCGGCCTTCACGGGGCGGCCCGTGGCGGCGGGCGTCAGCGTCGAGCCCAGCAGCATCGCGACGGTCGCCGCGGTGTCCTCGGTGTTCACCGGCGCGAGGATCCGCCGGCCCTGGGCGATCCCCGGCCCGCTGATGATCCAGGGGATCTCGAGTTCGGCCATGCTCTCGCCGCCGTGCCCGTTGCCGATCCCGCCGTGGTCCGACGTGACGATGATGGCCGTGGACTCCAGCAGGTTGTGCGTGCGCAGGCCCGAGATGAGGCGTCCGATGATGGCGTCGGCGCGTTCGACGGCCTGGATGTACGGCGCGCTCGACCAGCCCTGCTCGTGCCCGGTGATGTCCACGTGGTCCAGGTGCAGGAAGGTCAGCGTCGGCGCGCCTTCGGCGAACCACGCGAGGGCGGTGTCGGCGACCTGCTCGGGCGAGGAGCAGTGCCGGTCGAGCGTGAGCGGCTTCTTCTCGCACAGGGGCGAGAACCCGCCCCACTCGTAGATGGCGGCGATGCGGGCGTCGGGGTGGGCGGCCTTCACGCGCCCGAAGATCGTCGGGAAGATGCCCTCGGGCCCGACGTCGGCGGGCTCGATCGTGCGGGCGTCGTGCGCCCACTCGTTGCTCGTGACGCCGTGCTGGGGCGGGGTGGCGCCGGTGATCATCGACGCCCAGTTCGCGCCGCTGGAGGTGGGCAGGACGGCGCGGGCGTTGATGGTCCACGAGCCGGCGCGGATGAGTTGGCGCATGTGGGGCGTGTCGGAGATCTCGATGCCCTCGGGCGACAGGCCGTCGATGCCGATGACCAGCACGTGCGTCACGCCCGGCGCGGCGGGCTCGGCGTGCGTGCTCGTGGCGGCGAGCAGGAGCGGGGCGGCGAGGACGGCGAGGCGGTTGGCGGTGCGCATGGCGTGGGTCCGGGTGTTCGGTGAACTCGCGGGGTGGGAGACGGTGTCCACGATACCTGCGGGAGCGCGACGGGGCGGCCCGGAATGTGAAGATGTCCTCAATTCTGCGCGCACGGGCGGTCGTGCGGGCGTCGGGCGGTTGCGTCGGGCGCGGGGCGCCGGTACACCGGCGCGCATGAACACCACGGCACAGGCGGGCGCGACGCGTCGGGAAGTTCTCGCGGGGATGGGGATGGCGGGCCTGGGCGTGGCGGGGCTGGCCGCGGGTTTGGGGGCGATGGGCCTGCCCGGGGTGGCCCGGGCGATCGTGCCGCGCGGGGCGGAGCGTCGGCGGGTGCTGCGGATCGCGCACCTGACGGACACGCACGTGCAGCCGGAGCGCAAGGGCATGGAGGGAATGGCGGCGTGCCTGCGCCACGCGCAGTCGTCGCACGGGACGATCGACCTGGTGCTGGCAGGCGGCGACAACGTGATGGACGTGATGGGCAACACGCGCGAGCGCGGGGACGTGCTGCGCAAGGCCTGGACGAGCGTGCTGTCGAGCGAGTGCTCGGCGCCGGTGGAGTCGTGCGTCGGCAACCACGACGTGTGGGGCTGGAAGAAGGACAAGAGCAAGACCACCGGGAGCGAGGCGCTGTGGGGCAAGAAGTGGGCGCTGGACGCGTACGGGCTGCCCGCGCCGTACCGGCACTTCGACAGGAACGGGTGGCGGTTCGTGCTGCTCGACAGCACCTTCCCGGACACGAGCGGGCACTCGTACACGGCACGCCTGGACGACGAGCAGTTCGCGTGGCTGGAGACGACGCTGCGCGACACGCCCGCGGGCACGCCGGTGCTGGTGCTCTCGCACATCCCGATCATCTGCGCGTGCGCGATGTTCGACGGCGACAATGAGACGAGCGGGGACTGGAAGATCCCCGGCGCGTGGATGCATACGGACGCGCGCCGCATCAAGGACCTCTTCCGGAAGCACCCGAACGTCAAGGTGTGCCTGAGCGGGCACATCCACCTGGTGGACCGCGTGGACTACCTGGGCGTGACGTACTTCTGCAACGGCGCAGTGAGCGGCGGGTGGTGGAAGGGCCCGTACCAGGAGTGCGAGCCGGGCTACGGGCTGGTCGACCTGTACGACGACGGCTCGTTCGAGAACCGGTACGTGACGTACGGGTGGACGGCGGCCGACAAGGACTGATCGCGGGGGTGTTCCGGGCGGCTAGGCGGGCGTGGCGGCGCGGGCCTCGAGCAGCGCGGCGCGCAGGTGCCGGTAGATGCGCCACTGCACCACGAGCATGATGATGAGGGCGGCGACGGGCCCGAGGAACAGCACGATGATGCCGACCGTCATGAGCAGCGGGCCCAGCCAGACCATGCGGGCGCACAGGCGGGCGAGACGCTCGTCGGGGACGCGCAGCGCGAGGCGCTTGAGGTAGAGCATGGAGGGGAAGTAGGAGACGGCCCCGAAGACGAACCAGGCGATCTCGCTGATGTCCTCGAACGCCGGGTCGAAGCTCGTGGGGCTGGTTGTCCGGACGATGTCGAAGATGCTGACGAGCAGGAGCGCGCCGAGCGTGGCGCGCAGGAAGCGGCGCAGGCCGGTGGCGGGCTCGGAGTGTTCGTACGCGGGGTCGGGCGCGCTCAGCCACCACCAGCCGATGATGTTCAGGATGTCGAGCGAGATGTCGACGATTGCGCCGGCAAAGTCCACCCAGCGGGGGAACGTGGCGTCGAACTCGCGCGAGATGAGGATGGAGAGCTCGGCGACGACGACGAAGAACACGGCGATCCCCGCCCAGAAGACGAGCAGCGCGCCGCGCGACGTCCAGGCGAGGTACTCGGGCGACGCGTCGGCGAGGCGCGCCCCGCGGAGCGAGCGTTCGATCGGCAGGGCGCACTCGGGGCACGGGAGGGTGGGGTGCAGCCCGGCGAGGCTGAAGCCGCAGCGACGGCACACGACCTGGCCCGTCGGGGCGGGGAGCGGGGGCGTGGTTGGCCCGTCCGGGGGCGTCGATGGAACGTCCACGGGCGGAGGATATCGGGTGTGGCGGCGGGTTGACCGGTGCGACGCCGGGGCGCACAATGCCGGGATGCGCGTGCTCGTCGCGATCCTGGTGCTGGTGTTCGCGGGGGCGTCCGCGCTCTGGGGTGGGGTGGGAACGGGCCGCGGGACGGGGCACGAACCGGGCGGCGTGTGCGCGGGCGAGGCCCCGTCGGGGTCGTCGTGCTGTTGCTGCTGCCCGCTCAGCGGGGACGGATGCTCGGGCGTCGGCCGCGCGGGCCAGGCCAGGGCGGAGGCGGAGAACGACCGGTGCGGGTGCCGGTGTCCGACCGGGCCGCGTCACCCGGTGCGCAGCCAGGCCCCGGCGTCGGGGGGCGAGCCGGTGGCGAGGCTGTTCCCCGCTGCGGTGGGCGTGGCGATGGCGCTGCCCGAGGCGAGCGGTCCCGGTGCGGGCTGGGCGCGCCGGGCGGTGTGCCCGGGGCTGATGGGCCTGGAATCTTCCCACCGGCTGTGCGTCTGGCGGACATAGCGGCGCGGGCGGCGGCGCGCGGGCACTGCGCGCGGGCCGGGCAGAGGCGTCCTGGTGTTCGACATTGACAGTCACAGGTCGGGTTGATGAACGCCGCGACTGGTTCGCGGCGGAAGGAGCGATTGTCATGGGTATCTCGCGTGTTCACGCGGCGAACGCCGCGCGGGTGGTGGCGATGGTGATGGCGGGCGCGGTCGGGTGGATGTGCCTCGGGTGCGCGTCGACGGGCGGCGCATCGGGGGGCGAGGGGGCGACGGAGGAGAACCCGGTCTTCCATCAGGTGACCGAGGCGGACGTGCGCGCGGTGGAGTCGAAGGAGCCCCTGTCCTCGGACGGGGCGCTGCTCTACGTGAACGGCATGGGGTGCCCGCTGTGCGCGACGAACATCGACCGGCTGCTGGCGCGCAAGCGGTCGATCTCGACCGCGGTGATCGATCTGGGGGCGGGGACGGTGCTGGTGGGATTTGAAGGTGGGAGAGCGAAGCCCTCGCCCTACGACCTTCGGGAGTGGGTGGCGGACGCGGGGTTCACGCTGGTGAAGGTGGTGCCGCAATGAGCGGGGGCGTCAGCGCCCCGCGGCGGGGAGCCGCGGCGCGGGGACTGGTGCTCGGCGCCGCGTGCGCGGGCGGGCTGCTGGGCGCGGTCGACGCGCGCGCACAGGAGGCGATGTACACGCACGCCGCGACGATGCCCGCGCCGGGAACGATCGTGCTGCGCGAGCAGTTCCACTGGTACGAGTACGGCACGAACCCGGCGTCGGGCGTGGACGAGACCACGAGGCTCGAGGCGATGACGAGCATCGCGTACGGGGTGGACCGCGGGTGGGCGGTCTATCTCGACGTGCCCCTCACGCACACCGAGGAGCGCGACGCGGCGGGCGATGAGTCGAGCTTCGGGGTGGACGACCTGTCGGTGTGGGCGAAGTGGCGGGTGTACCAGCGCGACACGGGCGGGATCAACACCGTGCGGGCGGCGGTGTTCGGGGGCGTGGAGTTTGCGTTCGAGGACACGTTCCAGGCGCACCCGTTCGTGGGCGGCGTGGTGACGATGGTGCGCGGGCGCCACGGGTTCAACCAGGACCTCATCTACCACCTGAACACCGACGGGAGCGCCGCGGACAACTACGGGGGCGAGGGCCCGGACGACGCGCTGCTGTTCAACAGCGCGTACCTGTACCGGATCTTTCCGACGCGGTTCACGGCGGACTCACGCGGGGCGTGGTACGTGACGGCGGAGGTGAACGGCATCTACGAGACCAACGGCGACGTGGAGCTGCGCTGGTCGCCCGGGCTGATGTACGAGGGGCGCGACTTCGCGTTCGAGCTCATGGCGCAGTTCCCGCTGTGGAACGAGCTGGACGAGCGTGCCGAGCTCGACTTCGCCGTCGGCGTGGGGGTGCGGTTCATCTTCTAGGAAGTTCCGGAGTGCAGGAGTTCCGAAGTTCCGGAGTGCGGAAGTACCCAAAGTGCGGGAGTTGGGAAGCCGCGGCGTGCCGAAGCGCCGGGGCGGCGCGCGTACGCTCTTTGTCCAGGCCCTGTAGCTCAGTTGGATAGAGCACCGTGCTTCGAACGCGGGGGTCGCAGGTTCGAATCCTGCCGGGGTCGTTAGTGGGGCGCGGGCCGGGTGCGGCGCGGCGGCCCGTCGCGCGGAGGCGGTCATGCCAAGGCTGGGGACACTGCTGGTCGGGCTGGCGGTCTGCGCGGGGGCGGCCTTCTGCGCGTGGCCCGCGCGGGCGCAGCCGATCGTGATCGCCCACCGCGGGGCGTCGGGGTATCGCCCCGAGCACACGCTGGCGGCGTACGAACTGGCGATTAACCAAGGCGCGGATTACATCGAGCCCGATTTGGTGATGACGCGGGACGGCGTGCTGGTTTGCCGCCACGAGAGCGAGATCGGCGAGACGACGGACGTCGCCTCGCGCCCGGAGTTCGCGGGGCGCGCGACGACCAAGGTCATCGACGGCAAGCCGGTCAGCGGGTGGTTCACCGAGGACTTCACGCTGGCCGAGCTGCGCACGCTGCGCGCGAGGGAGCGGATCCCGCGCACCCGGCCGGCGAACACGGCGTACGACGGGCGGTTCTCGGTGCCGACGCTGCAGGAAGTGATCGATCTCGTCCGCCGGCTGGAGCGCGAGCGCGGGCGGACGATCGGCATCTACCCGGAGATGAAGCACCCGACCTACCACGAATCGATCGGCCTGCCCATGGAGCGGACGCTGGTCGATGTGCTGCACGCGAACGGGTACATGGATACGCGGGCGGCGTGCTTCGTCCAGTGCTTCGAGGTAGGGCCCCTGCGCCGGCTGAATGGGATGACGGAGCTGCGCTTGGTGCAGTTGCTGAACGCGGGCGAAGGCAGCCGCCCGTACGACTTTGTGGTGTATGGCGACCCGCGCACGTACGCCGACCTCGCGACGCCCGAGGGGCTGGCGTTCATCCGCACCTACGCGGACGGCGTGGGGGCGAGCAAGCAGTACGTGATCGCACGCGACGCGTCGGAGAACCTGTTATCGCCGACGGCGTTCGTGCGCGAGGCGCACGCGCATGGGCTGGTGGTGCACGTGTGGACGCTGCGGGCCGAGGACGAGTTCCTGCCGGCGAACCTGAAGGGCGACCCGCTCGGCGAGGCGATCGCGTACGTGGAGGCGGGCGTCGACGGGTTCTTCACCGATCACCCGGACATCGGGCGCAGGGCGGTGCCCGCGCCGGGGCTGTGCCTGCGGGCGGGCGGGCGGTCGGTCGGTGGGGCGGGGGCGGCGGGCTCGCGCTGAGCGTCGGGCGCGGGGCGCACGACGACCAGGAACTCGGTGTTGCGCAGGTGGCTGACGGCGCCGACCTTCTCGCCCTTGGGGTTGTGGATGCCGATCTGCGCGCCCACGTAGCGCTTGTAGTCGACCTCGATGGTGGTGATGGTGCTCTGCGGGCGGAGCGGGGCGAGCATGGCGTGCATGTCGTCGCGCGAGAGGTACCCCTCGTTGCTGCACGAGATGATGAGCGTCGGCGCGCGGACGGCGTCGAGGAGCGTGCGCAGGGCGGCGGGGCCGGCGCGCCGGGAGTTGAACGGGCTGCGCCGCTCGCGGACGTCGGTGCGCTTGCACGCGACGCCGTAGACGCACGGCTTGTCCCAGCGGACGAGCGATTCCCACACGTGGTAGTTGCCGAGGTACGAGTGCTGGTTGTACGGCGGGTCGATGTAGGCGATGTCGGCGTCGTACGCGCGGGCCGCGTCGAGCGCGTCGAGGCACGCCGCGTTGCCCTTGCCGTGCGCCGCGCGGGGGAGCACGTCGGGCACGCGCAGTTCGAGGTCGTTGCCCGAGCGCGCCGACCAGCCCTTGAGGTACGCCATCTGCACGCCCGTGGTCGAGTCCACGCGGTCGGCGGCCTCCATGAGCGAGGTGAGCACGACGGCCTCGAGGTCCGGCGGGAGCGCCTTGCGCGCGATCGCCTCGCGGATGGCGTCGATGCGTTCGCCGTTCTTCGGGCGGATGTAGCGTGACTGCTCGCAGAAGGTGCTCGTGAAGTAGCCGGGCGCGCCGGGCAGCGCGTTGAACTCCGCGACGAGACGCGAGGCGTCGGCGAGGACGTCCTCGGCGTCGGCCTGCACATAGCAGCAGGCGAGCGTGGCGGCGTAGGCGTTGTGGTCGTTGGCGAACACGCGGTAGCCCGCGCGCTTCAGGGCGTGCCCGACGCGCGACGTGCCGGAAAAGAGATCGAGCACGGTGCGGGCGCCCGGCACGCGCGCAACCTCGCGCAGGATCGCGGGGAGCAGCGTGCGCTTGGAGCCGATGTACTTGATCACGACGCGCCCTTACAGGCACGGGCCGGGGTTAGAAGTTCTCCGCGAGTTCGGCGAGCAGGCGTACGCCCCAGCCGGTGGGGCCTTCGATGTACATGCCGGCGTTCTTCTCGGCGACGTGGACGCCCGCGATGTCGAGGTGGCACCAGGGGATCTTTTCGTCGACGAAGTACGAGAGGAACGCGGCGCCCTGGATGGGGTGGGCCTTGCGGTTGGGGTTGCTGTTGACGATGTCGGCGACGGGGCTCTTCATCATCTCGCGGTACTCGGCGTGCATGGGCAGGCGCCAGACGCGCTCGCCGCTGGCGTCGGCGGCCTGCTGGACGGCGTCGCGGAGCGCGTCGTCCTCGCAGAACATGCCGGCGTAGGTGCTGCCCAGGGCGACGATGACGCCCCCGGTGAGGGTCGCGAGGTCGACGATGGCGGCGGGCTTGTCCTTCTCGCAGGTGTAGCAGAGGGCGTCGGCGAGGACGAGGCGTCCTTCGGCATCGGTGTTGGTGACCTCGGCGGTGACGCCGTTGCGGAAGCGCAGGACGTCGTCGGGGCGGTAGGCCTCGTCGGAGAGGGAGTTTTCGGCCGCGGGCATGTAGGCGATGACGCGGCGCTTGGGGCGGACGAACGAGCCGATGGCGTGCATGGCGCCCAGGACGGCGCACCCGCCGTCCTTGTCGCGCTTCATGCCGACCATGCCGTTGTTGACCTTGAGCGAGAGCCCGCCGGTGTCGTAGGTCATGGTCTTGCCGACGAGCACGAGGGGGCGCTTGGCGGAGGCGCCCTTGGGGGCGTACTCGAGGCGGATGAGGCAGGGCTTGTTCTCGCTGGCCTTGCCGACGTTGATGAGGCCTTCCATCTTCTCGCGTTCGAGGGCGTCGCCCTCGATGACGGAGATCGAGAGCCCGGCGAGGCGGGCGACCTTTTTGGCCTGGGCGGCCATCCAGGCGGGGGTCGCGACGTTGGGCGGGGTCTGGCTGAGGGTGCGGGCGAGGTTGGCGGATTCGGCGAGTCGCAGGCCGAAGGCGACGCCGTCGGCGAACGGGCCCTCGGCGACGACGGCGAGGGCGGGTCGCTTGGGCGCGGTGGTGCCCTTGCCGCGGAACTCATCGCACCACCAGGCGAGCAGGCCCAGGGCCTCGCCGGTGCAGAGGCCCGAGCGGTACCCGTCGATGTCGGTGCTGGAGAGCGGCCCCCCGAGCTCGAACGCGACGGTGGAGGCCTTGACGACCGAGAGGCGGCGTGCGGCGCCGGCGACGGCGTCGCGCAGGCGCGACGCGGTGAACGTCGCTTTGTCGCCCAGGCCGACGACCAGCACGCGCGCCGGCGCACCCTTGGCGGCGGAGAAGACCTCGACGGTGGAACCCACGTCGCCGGTGGCTTCCGGGCGCTTGAGCGCCTTGGCGATGTCGTCGGCGACGCCGAGCCCGGCGGCGCGGGCGCGGCTGGCGCTGTCGAGCGGGAGGGCCGCGCCCTTCTCGCCGAAGACGCCGAACACGACACACTCGGGGGCGCTCGCGCGCTTGGACGACTTCAGCGACACCGCGTCGAACATCGGGGGATCTCCTGTGGATGAGGCGTGCGAGTGTACAACCGGCGGGGCGCCCGGAGCGGGTACCATCGCGCCATGCCCGACGACGACTCGGCATCTCTGGGCCCGCCGTCGATCCACGCGCCGTGGCGGATGGACTATCTCGCGGCGATGGACGAAGCGGAGAAGCGCTCCGGCCCGCCCGGGCCGAGCTCGGGCTCGTTTTTGCTCGACTACTGGCGGTCGCCCGAGCACGACGAGCGGCACTTCGTCATCGTGCGGACCGAGCACGGGATGATCCTGCTGAACCGCTACCCGTACGCGAACGGGCACTTGCTCGTCGCGCTGGGCGACCCGCGCCCGACGCTGCTGGACTACGAGCCCGCGCAGCGGGCGGAGTTGTGGAGGCTGGTCGACCGGGCCGCGGCGGTGCTGCAGCGGGCGCTGGAGCCCCAGGGGATCAACATCGGGGTGAACCAGGGTCGGGCGGCGGGGGCGGGTGTGCCACAGCACCTGCACGCGCACCTCGTGCCCCGCTGGGGCGGGGACGTGAACTTCATGACGGTGGTGGGGCGGGTGCGGGTCATCCCGTCGTCGCTGGAGGCGATGTACGCCCGGTTCAGGGCGGCGGCGGGGGATGGCGGGCCCGGGTCGGCGTCCTGACCGAGGGGGCCCTCCCGCGGGGGGAGGGCGAGGGCGGGCCGGGCACGGGTGAGACGGGAGTGAAGTCTCGTCGGAACGCGTCCGATAGATCCACCGGCGACGCCTCGTGCCGGGGCGGCCCGGGGGACTCCTGCATGCTCACGCTGCACACCGACGACGCCTGCCCGATGAAGCTCGAATCTGACCGGCGCAAGACGCCGCGTCGCACGATGAACGGCGGGGCGATGGCGGTCTTCAGCGACGGGCCCGGGCCCGGCACGCTCTCGCGTGTCGAGGTGCTGGACGCGTCGTGGACGGGGATCGGCGTGCGCAGCCCGGCGCCGGTGATGCCGGGGTCGAGCGTCTCGCTGGTGCCCGAGTCGCCGATGTGGCCCAGGCAGACGGGGATCGTGGTGCGCTGCGAGCCCGACGGGCAGGGCGCGTACCGCGTGGGCATCATGAGCAAGCGGCGCTCGGCGGTGGCCTGAACGCCCGCGGCGGGCTACTTGAGCACGCCGGCCCGCTCCATCGCGATCATGGCGGCGCCGTACACGCCGGCGGTGTCTTCGAGCATGCTGGGGACGACCTCGACCTTCTTGCACGCGTCGGGGAAGGCGACCTCGCGCGCGACGGTCTGGACGCGCTCGACGAAGGGCATGCCCAGGGCCTCGGTGAGCCCGCCCCCGAGCACGACGCGCGGGAGGCTGAGCAGCGTGACGACGCTGCCGATGGCCTGTCCCAGCAGGTCGGCGGCGGCGTCGGCGACCTCGATAACGAGCGCGTCCTCGCGGTCGCCCTCGTGGTAGTGGCGGGCGAGCGTGCGCGAGCGGATCTTGGTGTAGTCGTCGCCGATCTCGGCGGTGAGGCGCGACTTCTGGTTGGAGCGCAGGAGCGCGGCGAGGCGCTCGACGATGGCGGTGCGCGAGCAGTGCTGCTCGAGCGTGCGCACGCCCCGGGGCATGTTGGGCAGCAGGATGGTGTGCCCGATCTCGCCGGCGGTCCAGAAGTGCCCGTAGTAGAGCGCGCCGTTGAGGATGAGCCCGCCCCCGACGCCCGTGCCGAGCCAGACGCCCAGCAGGTCGCGCGCGTTCTTGCCGGCGCCCAGCTTGTTCTCGCCGAAGACCGCGACGTTCACGTCGTTGTCGAGAAAGACCTTGGTCTTGAGACGCTTGGCGAGCAGGTCGGCCAGGGGGACGTTGTCCCAGCGGAGGTTGACGGCCTCGAGCACGAGCCCGCGCGTCGGGTCGACCGCGCCGGGCGCGCCGATCCCCACGCCCCCGATCGCCCCCGGGCTCACGCCCGCGTCCGCGCAGGCCTCGGCGATGCCGGCCTCGATGCGGCCCAGGACGCCCTCGAGTTTTTCCTCGGCCTTGGTCTTGCGCTTGGCCTCGCCGATCAGCTTCAAGTCGTGCGACACCACGCCGAACTGGATGTTCGTGCCCCCGAGATCAACCCCCACGAACGGCTTGGCTGGCGGCATGCGACTCCTCCCACGGGTCCCGAGTGTACTCGGCGCCCCCGACGGCGGACGGGCTAGACGAGACGGTGCGCCTGCACGGCGCAGTCGGCAGGGGCCGCCCGGCGCACCTGTTCCATCGTCTTGGCGGGGCGGGAGGTCTGGATGAACACGCAACTTCCGCTCCCGGTCAGGTGGGCGTCGAGGCGCGTCGCCCGGGAGAGATCCCGCAGAAGGGGCGCCAGGCGGGGTTCCACGCGGCAGGCGGCGGGGGTGAGGTCGTTGAAGAGCTGGCGCCCGTCCAGCCCGTCGGCCGAGCGGGCCAGACGCGCCCGCACGAGATCGGCGCGCAGGTGGTGCGGCTGGGGCGGACGCCCGCCCCCCGAGGCGTGCATGAGTTCCCACTCCTGGCGGCGCTCCTGGTCTGCCTGGGCGATGACCTCGTCGAACGCGCGGTAGACGGCGCCCGTGGCGCACGGGTACGGCGGCACGACGAGCACCACGTCGCCCTCGGCGCGCTCCACCCGTTCCACCCGCTCGCCAAAGCCCTCGACGATCGCCGGCGCGGGCGGGGCCTGCGGGTGCGGATCGATGAAGAACGCGACGTCGGACCCGAGCTGCGCGCCGATGCCCGCGAGCGTCTCGACCGGCAGGTCCGGGACGAAGAGCGTGCGCAGCGCCAGCAGCGTGGCGGCGGCGTCGGACGAGCCCCCGCCCAGCCCCGCGCCGACGGGGATGCGCTTGCGCACCTCGACGCGGGCGGCGAGCGGACGCCCGAGGTGGGCCTCGAGCAGGTCGTGGGCGCGCCGGGCGAGGTCGGCCTCCGGGGGCCAGTCGATGGGCGTGGGGCGGAGCGCGTCGGGGGCCCAGGAGACGGCGAACGCGCGCGGGGCGCCGGGCGCCAGGGGCGTGACGGTGACGTCGTCCCAGAGGTCGATGCAGGCGACCCACGTGCAGATGGGGTGCCAGCCGGGGCGGGGCGCGTGGGCGGGCTCGGGCGGGCCGAGCGAGAGCGCCAGGTTGACTTTGGCGGGCGCGCGCCGGGTGATTGGTTCGCTCATCGGTGTGCGCGTCGGCGCGCTGCCAACAATACGCCGCGGGCGACGGCCCACGGGAGGTTGCATGAAGGTCGGCGACCTGGTGCGCGCTATGGAGCGGCTGGCCCCGCTGGGGCAGGCGGCGGAGTGGGACAAGGTGGGGCTGCTGGTGGGCGATTCGGCGCGGGACCTGTCCGGGCCGGTGCTGCTCACGATCGACCTCACCGAGCGCGTGCTGCGCGAGGCGGTGGAAATGCGGGCCGGCGCGGTCGTGGCGTATCACCCGCCGATCTGGGAGCCCCTCACGCGCATCACCGACGCGACGCCCCGCCAGCGGGTGTTGCTACGCGCGATCGAGGCGGGGCTGGCGGTGTACGCGCCCCACACGTCGCTGGACGCGGCGTCGGGGGGCATGACGGACTGGCTGTGCGAGGGGCTGTCGGGGAGCACGCAGCCGGGGAAGATCCTGGGCGATTGCCGGGCGCTCGTGCCCCACGCGCGGGAAGCCCCGACGCAGGAACTGAAGATCGTGACGTTCGTGCCCGCGGCGAGCGTGGAGGGCGTGCGCGACGCGCTGGCGTCGGCGGGCGCGGGGATCATCGGGCAGTACACGCTGTGCTCGTTCACGACGCCCGGCGCCGGGACGTACCTGGGCGGCGAGGGCACGCACCCAGCCACGGGGATCCCGGGTCGGCGCGAGGAAGTGGCGGAAGTGCGGCTGGAGATGGTGTGCTCGCGGGCGGCGCTGGCGCTGGCGCTCGAGACGCTGCGGCGTTTCCACCCGTACGAGGAGCCCGCGATCGACGTGTACGAACTGGTGCGCCAGCCGCGCCGGAACGTGGGGGCTGGGCGGCGGCTGCAGTTGGATCGTCCGGCGACGGTGCGCGAACTGGCGGAGCGGCTGAAGGCGTTCATCCGCAGGCCGTTCGTGCGGTTCGCGCTGGCGGACCCGGACCAGGACCGCGTGGTGTCGCGTGTGGGCGTGGTGTGCGGGGCGGGGGGGTCGCACAGCCGGGAGGCGGCCCGCCAGGGGTGCGAGGTGTTCGTGACCGGCGAGATGGCGCACCACGACGTGCTGGGCGCGCTGCACGCGGGGATGAGCGTGATCCTGGGCGGGCACACGAGCACGGAGCGCGGGTTCCTGCCGCGGCTGCGCGAGAGGCTGGCGCTGGAAGGCTTCGACGCCCGGGTGAGCACGATGGACCGCGACATCCTGACGACGATCTAGCCGCGCACGAATCGCCCCGGCGCGGCGCTATTGCGGGGGCGCGCTCGGCGCGGGCGTGGCCTCGCCTTCGAACGACGAGGTGAGCGCGGGCCAGCCGGATTCTTCGAGGGTCTGGCGGATGACCCCCAGCGGGCGATACGTGATCTCGCCGGTGATACGCAGCGGGGCGCCGGGCGCGAGGCCGGTGCGCGCGGGGATGCCCGCGGGCAGGAAGACGCTGCGCGTGGCGTAGCCCGGGAGGGTGGCCTCGGCGGAGCGTTCGCCCTCGAAGACGCGGGTGCCCCCGCTCCAGACCTCGTACCGCACGTCGCGCAGGTGCAGGGCCTCGCGGTTGGGGTTGGTGGCGGCGACCTCGAAGACGACCTGCGCGCCTTCGGGCGTGCGTTCGCCCGGCGCGGCCCCGAGCACCTGCGTGCGGGGTGGAGCGCCCGAGGAGCAGCCCGTCAGGCCCGTGCTCAGGCCGACGAGGGACGCGATGGTCGCCGCGGCGAGTGCGGCGGCGAGAGCGGGTTGGGTCGGCGGCATCGCGCCAGTGTACTCAGTCGGCGGGGAACTCGACCCAGCGGGCGTCGCCGCTCATCGCGATGAGGTGGTAGTCGGCGCCGGCCTCGCGGGCGGCCTCGGTGAAGAGCAGCCAGTGGGCCATGAGCCCGCAGAGGACCGCGAAGACGAGCCAGGTGGCGATCTCGGCGTGTCGCTTGCGCCGCGAGTAGAACAGCACGCCCACGCCGAACACCGTCAGCGCGACCTTCCAGAGCACGACGAGGGCGGGCGAATCGTGGGCCATGACCATGCGGGCGACGGGGTTTGATTCGAGCATGCCCACGTGCGTGGCGAAGAGGAGCGTCATGTAGAGGTCGGCCAGGCTCATGCACGCCGTGCCCACGAGCAGCGAGGTGACGCGGACGCAGCGCGCCGGCTCGGAGAGTGTCTCGTGGAGCGGACGCACCCGCCACGCGGAACAGGCTCGTGCGGCCCGGAGCGGGAACGTTGCGCTCGCTCGGAGAGTGGACATGCGCTGGACGCAGGCATCGGCGGAGAGCCCGGGCATGTTGAGCCGATGCGTGCACGGGGCGAAGAGCACGTGAACAATGCTGCGTCCCGTCGGGTTCGTGTGAAAGATCCGGATGAAACCGCCGATGCTGCCAAGTCCGAGCGCACCGGCGCGCGGCGCGGGGCGTATGGACGGTCGGAGGTTCGATGCGTCCGATAGTGGCCCTGTCGTTGCTCGCCCCGCTCGCCCTGGTCGCGCCCGAGGCGTTTGCGCAGCGGGCCAGGGCCGTCAACCCCGACGATTCGGTGACCGCGGCGGACGCGCTGGTGCGGGTCCTGGAACTCGACGCGGGCGGGAACACGCCCGAGGGGCTCCGCGTGCTCCAGCAGGTGCTGGAGAACGAGGGCGAGCGTCTGCTCCCGGTCGAGGGCGACGCGGACCTGTACGTGCCGGTGCGACGGGTGGTGCACACGCTGCTGGTGCGGCGGCCCGAGCTGCTGGCGCGATACCGCGCGCAGGAAGGGCCGCGGGCGGCGGAGTTGCTCCAATCGGGCGATCTGGCGCGCGTGGAGCGGACGCACCTGCTGACGCCCTCGGGGTTCGAGGCGATGCTGCGTCTGGCGCAGTTGGAACTGGAATCCGGGCGGTTCGAGAGCGCCCGGCTGATGCTCGAGCAGGGCGAGGACCATCCGGACCGCACCGGCGCGAACGCCGCCGACGCGGCGCGTCTGGCGTTGGCGATCGCCGCGCGTGTGGAGCGTGAGGGCGTCGCCGCGTGGGCGGCGCGGTGGGCACGCGAAGGGGGCGTGGGGGCGCCCGCGCCCGGGGGCGACGAGGCGGGCGTGCCGGAACTCGCGCGGCCGGCGCGCACCATCCTCGACGCGGGCCCGCCCATCGACGCGGCCCAACTCCCCACCATCCCGCTGCGGTCCGTGCGCCTCGCGCCCGTCACCGACGAGCCGGAGGTCGCCGGGTTGGCGGCGTGGGCGCCGGTCGTTTCCGGGCGGAGCGTGTTCGTGAACGACGGGCGGGGCGTGCGGGGCCTGGACGCGGTCACGCTGACCCCTTTGTGGAGCACGCCCTTGGGCTCGCCGGGGCGGTCGCGGTCGCGCGCCGGGTTCGACCGCATGAACTCGATGACGTTCGGCGGGGCGCAGGGCGCCGACCTCGGCTTCCCGGGCGTGGGCGGGGGCGTGGTGGTGGCGCACAACGCCGGGCCTGATCAGCCCGTGCAGCGCCCCGACCGGCAAGTCGTGGGCCTGGACGTGCGGGACGGACGCTCGCTGTGGGAGGTCGCCGTCGGGGACATCGACGGGCGCCTGGAGCAGTCGAGCGTGCGGGGGGGCGTCGTGGTCGACGCGGACACGGCGATCCTGGCGTTCCGCGAGTCGGGGCCGACGGTGCGCCTCAACCGCACGCACCTGGTCGGGCTCGATCTGTACACCGGGCGCCCGAAGTGGGTCCGCCTGCTGGGCAGCGTCGGCACGAACCCCTGGGGGCGGCTCTCGTCGCGCCCTGACCTGACGGTGGTGCACGAGGGGATCGTGTACCGGGGTGATGAGATGGGCGTGATCGGGGCGTTCGAGGCGGCGACGGGGCGGCCCCGGTGGGTGCGCACGCTCGCCCCGCCGCGGGCGCAGGACGCGATGGGGTTCCGCCCCACCGCGCCCGTCCCCGCGCACGAGTCGAACGCGCCCGCGCTGAGCGGCGGGTCGCTGTTCTACGTGGAGCCCGGGCGCGGGAGCGTCGTCGAACTGGACGCGGCGACCGGCGCGCTGCGGGCGCAGCGTGACGCGGCCCCGCTGGGCGAACCGCGCTACGTGCTGATCGCGGGCGATCAACTCGCGTGCGTGACGCCCACGCGGGTGGTGTTCGTGGCGCGCGAGGCGCTGGCGGAGGGGAGCATCCGTCTGTCGCAGGAGTTCCGCGGGCAGGTGCCCGTGGGGCGGGTGGTGACGTTCGGGCCGCTGGTGTACGTGCCGTTGGCCGACGGTGTGGCGGTGATCGACCCCGCGCGCCCGTCGGAGGCGCGACGCCTGGCGATGCCGGCGACGGGGTCGATGCTCGCGGTGGCGGGGGAGGACGGCGGGGGCGCGCACGTGCTGGCGCTCGACGCGACGTCGATCCACACGTACGTCGCGTGGGAGCACGCGCGGGCGCTGCTGGAGCGCCGGGTGGCGCAGTCGCCGGCGGATCCGGCGCCGCTGCTCACGTACATCGAACTGGTGGACCGCGCCGGGCGCGGGGGCGAAGTCGCGCCGCTGGCCGACCGGGTGCTCGCGCTGCTCGAGGCGCGCGGGGCGGACGAGGCGTCGACGCCCGCCCGCACGCAGCTCACCGAACTGCTGCTCGCGATGATCCGGCGGGCGCGGGCGGCGTGGAGCCAGCCGTCGCGCCCGGCCGACCCGCTCGGCACGCCCCCGATCACCGACGCCGCGGTGCTGGGCGAGATCCTGGCACGCCTGGCGCGGGCGGCGGACGCGCCGCGCGACGCGGCGCGGGTGCTGCTCGAGACGGCGTGGCTGGCGGACGTGCAGAACCGACCCGACGCGGGCGTGGACGCGTACCAGCGCATCCTGCTGGACCCCGCGCTGGCCGCGGCGGCGCTGGAAGAGGCCGAGTACGCCGGCGATGCGGCGGGCGACGTGGCGGCGGCGCGACTGGCGGCGCTGCTGCGACGGTCGGGCCCGGGCGCGTACGCGGCGTTCGACGAGGAAGCGCGCCTCGCGGCGGACGCCCTGCCCCAGGACGCGGGCGCGGACCAACTGGCCGGCATCGCGTCGCGCTATCCGGGGTCGTCGATGGCGCCGGACCTGTGGCGCCGGGCGGCGGAGGCCCACGCGCGCGACGGGCGCGACGAGCGGGCCCGCCGGGCCGTGGGCGCGGGGCTGGCGGCGGCGGAACTGGCGCGGGACCTGGGGCGCCCGGGCCTGGAGCCGGTGGTGGGGGCGCTGGCCAACGCGCTCGTCGCCGGGCCCGAGACGCCGGCTTTGCGGGGCGGTCTATACCGCGAGATGCGCCGGGTGGCGCTGAACTTTCCGGGCGTGCGGGTGACGACGCCCGCGGGCGAGGTCTCGGCGGGGGCCGCGGCCGAGGCGCTGCGAACGGCGCTCGCGTCGCGCGATTGGCCGGCGTTGCTGGGGACGCAGGTACGGGCGGAGCGGTTCATCGAAGGGCTGGACCCGCGGACACCATTGTTCACGCAAGCGCCCGGGCTGGCGACGGACTGCGTGCTGCTGGTGGGCGAGGGGCGCGTGGAACTGTGGGGCGTGAACGCGTGCACGGGCGAGTTGTCGGCGGTGTGGCGTCGGGAGAGCGAGGCGGAGCCATCGCCGATCCTGCTGACGCCCGACGCGGCGCTGCTGCACTGGCCCGGCGCGGGGGGCGGCTGGCTGGAGCGGATCGGGGTCGACGGCAGAACGGCGTGGAAGTCGCGTGAGTTGGGGGGCGTGCTGCGCGGGCCCGCGGGGCTGCCCGAAGCGCCGGCAATGCCCACGCCGCTCGACGGCGACGCCGGGCCGGCGGACCTGGTCGTGAGCACGGACGGGCGGACGGTGACGATCGTGCGTCGGTCGGGCGCCGCGGCGACGATCGACGTGGCGACGGGCGAGGCGTTGTGGGGGTCGGTGCTGCCGATGAGCCCGGTGTTCGAGGTCGCGCACGCGGGCGACACGGTGATCATCGCGGGGCTGCGCGCGTCGGACGACGGACGGACGCAGGAGACGGCGGTGATCTCGGTGGACGCGCGCACGGGCGAGCCTCGCGCCTCGCTGCCGGCGTCGCGGCTGGGGGACCACCCGCGCTGGATCCGCCCGCTGGACGGGGGCGACGCGCTGCTGGCGACGAGCGACGCGCTGCTGCGGTTCTCGCCCGCGACGGGCGAGGTGAAGTGGACGGCGGCGGGGAACCTCGGGCAGACGTCGGTCGCGGGGTGGCAGGCGGGGTCGGCGCTGCTGGTGCTCGACGCGGACATGCGTCTGCGCCGGGGCGAGGCGGGGAGCGGGGTGTTCGATCCGAACCCGCTGCCGATGGGCGAGGATTCGCACAGCCGCCTGTCGCTGCCGGTGAGCGCTGGGGTGGTCAACGGCCGCCTGGTGCTGGCGGGAGCGGAGGGCGTGCGGATCGTGGATCAGCAGGGGGCGCTGGTGGGGGCGGATTCGCTGCGCGAGAGCCGGCTGATGCCCGCGGCGCTGGGGCGCGACGTGCTGGTGACGCTGGACGTGCCGGGCGACGCGTTCTCGCCCGGGTCGAGCGATCTGGCGCGGGTGCTGCTGCTGTCGTCGACCACGGGCAAGGTGCTGGGCGTCGAGCGGGTGCGGGTGTTCGACGTGCCCTCGGCGCTTCTGACGATCGACGGGAAGATCCTGATCGGGCAGGGGGCGGGCACGATCGTGCTCGACGCGCCGGCGCGGTGACCGGCGGGCCCAAAACGCAGGACGACCCCGCCATCACAGAGCGGGGTCGTCTGACGGCGTCCGTGCCGTGCGTTCGGGGGGCCTCAGGCCGCGGCCCGGGCGATGCGCCGGGTCGTCGTGCGGGTGAAGCCGGAGATGGTCGTCGGGCGGGTGTTGGTGCGGGTCGAGGTGGCGCGCGTGGTGGTCGAGCGGGTGGCGCGGGGCGAGGTGGTCGTGCCGCGGGCCGTCGTGCGGGCGGTGGTGCCGCGGGTCGTGGTGTTGCGGGTGGTGGTGTTGCGGGTCGTCGCGCGGGCCGTCGTGTTGCGGGTCGTCGTGTTGCGCGTCGTCGTGCCGCGGGTCGTGGTGCGACGGGCGGTGGTGCGACGGGTACGGGTGTTCGAGCGGCGGGTGGTCGGGGGCATGCGAGGCTCCTGGTCTTCGGACGGACAACGGCGTGGGCGGCGGGCGCTGCTGCCTACCGGCGATAACCACCCGTGCGCACCACCCATCGGCACCGGGAAGACTCCGGTTGAGCGCATGCGGCGCATTTCGTTGGCCGATCTAGACTCCCGACCCGTGCGCACCCCCGACGCCAACCCCGTGCCCCCGCCCGACTGGACGCCCGACTCGTGGCGTGCGCGCCCGCAGGGCGGGACGCCGACGTACCCGGACGAGGGCGCGCTGGCGCGCGAGGTGTCGCGCCTGGGGGCGTTGCCGCCGCTGGTGACGAGCTGGGAGATCGAGCGTCTGCGGCGCGAGCTGGCCGAGGCCGAGGCGGGCAAGCGGTTCGTGCTGCAAGGGGGTGATTGCGCCGAGACGCTGGACGATTGTCGCCCGCAGCTCATCACGAACAAGCTGAAGATCCTGCTGCAGATGTCGCTGGTGCTGGTGCACGCGGGGAAGCGCCCGGTGACGCGCGTCGGGCGGTTCGCGGGGCAGTACGCCAAGCCCCGCTCGAGCCTGGTCGAGACGCGCGGGGGCGTGACGCTGCCGAGCTACTTCGGCGACCTCTTCAACCGGGCGGAGTTCACGCCCGAGGCGCGCACGCCCGACCCGGCGCTGCTGAGCCGCGCGTACCAGCACGCGGCGCTCACGCTGAACTTCATCCGCGCGCTGGTGGAGGGCGGGTTCGCCGACCTGCACCACCCGGAGTACTGGGACCTGTCGTTCTTCCGGCGGGCGACGCTGTCGCCGGAGGTGCGCGCGGAGTACGAGCGGATGACCGCGAGCCTGGCCGACGGGCTGCGCTTCATGGAGGCGCTGGGCGAAAAGGAGATCCACGACCTGACGCGCGTGGAGTTCTTCGCGAGCCACGAGGGGCTGAGTTTGCCCTACGAGTCGTCGCAGACGCGGACCGTGCCGCGGCGCGAGGGGTACTACTGCCTCACGACGCACCTGCCCTGGATCGGCGAGCGGACGCGCGCGCTGGAGGGCGCACACGTGGAGTTCTTCCGGGGCGTGCGCAACCCGGTGGGTGTAAAGCTCGGGCCGAAGTCCACGCCCGCGGAAGTGCTCGCGCTGGTCGAGCGGCTGAACCCGGCGAACGAGGCGGGCAAGCTCGTGCTGATCACGCGCCTGGGCGCGGGGGCGCCGGGGCGGGTGCTGCCCGGGCTGATCGAGGCGGTGCGCGGCGCCGGGCGCCGGGCGCTGTGGATGTGCGACCCCATGCACGCGAACGGCGTGGTGACGCCCGGGGGGATCAAGACGCGCTCGTTCGACGCGATCCTGCGCGAGCTCGAAGAAACGGCGGACGTCTTCGCCTCGCAGGGCATGCGCCTGGGGGGCGTGCACTTCGAACTCACTGGCGAGGACGTGACCGAGTGCATCGGCGGGGCGAGCGGCGTGACGGAATCAGACCTGTCGACGAACTACCTGAGCGCGTGCGACCCGCGCCTCAACTACCAGCAGGCGCTCGAGATGGCCTTCCTGCTCGCACGCCGCCTGCGCGCGCCGAACGGGGCGGGCTCAGCGGGCGCCTGACCTGTCGCGCGAGGGGCCGGGCGTCTTGCCCTCGATGGTGAGCGTGGTCTTCTTTTCGCCCCGGCGTCGCTTGAGCGGGTTGATGCGGGCGGGGAGGACTTCGCGCAGCACGAACGCGGCCCCCAGCAGGGCGAGCACGGTGACCACCCAGAACTGCCAGTCGCCGATGGGCAGGCTCACGCCGAACCGTACCCGCCGGCGAGGGCGAACGCGACCGCGGCCAGGGCCCAGGCGAGCACGGACATCCAGCCGAGCTGGAGCAGGGCCCACTTCGTCCCGCCGCTCTCGCGCGCGGTGACCGCCAGGGTGGGCAGGCACTGCATCGCGAGGACGTAGTAGACGAGCAGGGCCCAACTGACGGGCGGGGTGAAGATGCGCGTCACGCCGTCGTCGCGCGTCGCGGTGGCGAGCGCGGTGAGCACGCCCTCGTCCTCGGCGTCGTCGTGCCCGGTCACGACCACGGCCATGGTGCCCACGAAGACCTCGCGGGCGGCGAAACTCGTGAGCACGCCCACGGTGAGTTTCCAGTCAAAGCCCAGGGGCTCGAAGACCGGCTGGGTGAGGCGTCCCAGGCGGCCGGCGAACGAGTGCGCGAGCGCGTGGCGCGATTCGAGGGCGTCGGCCTCGGCCCGCCACGCCGCCGCGGTCTGGGTGCGTGCGTCTCCCCCGGGCGTCGGGGCGTGCTCGATCAACTGGTCGTCGGGCGCGACGCGCGTGACGACGCGGATGCTCGTGACCGCCTCGGGCGGGTCGACGTGCGGGTAGGCGCTGAGCCACCAGAGCACGATGCAGATCGCCAGGATGTTCGTCCCCGCGTTCTTGAGGAACATCCACGCGCGGTCGTAGGTCGTGACCAGCGCCGTCCAGAGGGAGGGCGCCTTGTACGTCGGCAGTTCCAGCGCCATCGGGCGCGATGCGCCGCGCAGCACCGTCCGCCGGGCCAGGAGCGCGCTGGCCAGGCCCGCGATGATCCCCAGCGCGTAACACCCGACGAACGCGAGGGCCTGTGTGAGCGGGCGACCCGGGAACAGGACGACCGTCAACAGCACGTACACGGGGATCCGGGCCGAGCAACTCATGAACGGCGCGCACAGGATCGCCGCGAGGCGCTCGCGCCGGTCGGGAATGGCCCGGCACGCCATGATCCCCGGGATCGCGCACGCGTGGCTGGAGAGCAGGGGCATGAACGCGTGCCCCGAGAGCCCGAAGGGCGCGAGGAACCGGTTCATCACGAACGCCGCGCGGGCGAGGTACCCCGTGTCCTCGAGCACGGAGATGAGGAACATCAGCAGGCAGATCTGCGGGAGGAAGACCAGCACGCCCGCCAGTCCAGACACCACGCCCCCCGCGAGGAACTCGCGGAGGATGCCGTCGGGCAGCGTCGCCTCGATCCAGCCGGCCAGTGCGCCGAAGACGTCCTCGATGAGCGTCATCGGCAGCTGGGCGAGGCTGAAGATCGCCCAGAAGAGCCCGACCATCACCCCGGCGAACACCAGCAGCCCCAGCACCGGGTGTGTGAACACGCGGTCCAGCCGGTCCGTCCAGCCCGTCCGGCGCGCGGCGACGCCCGACGACGCGACGGCGTGGCAGAGGTCCTCGGCCCAGGATTCCAGCCCGTCGCGCGTGCCGGGGGGCGTGACGTTCGGCACCGTGGCGCGCCCGAGCGCGCCGAGCAGTTCCACCACGCCCGCGCCGGTGCGTGCGTTGGTCGTGATGACCGGGCACCCCAGGCGGAGCGCCAGCGCGGCTCCATCCACACGCAGCCCGCGCCGGGCCGCCAGGTCCATCATGTTCAGCACGACGACGGTGGGCAGGCGGCGGCGGAGCGTCTCGCCGACGAGCGCGAGGTTGCGCTCCAGGTTCGTCGCGTCGACGATCACACACGCCACGTCCGGAGCGGCGGCGACTTGCCCCGGGGGCGCCAGCGTGCCGGCGAGCACGCGCCGGGCGATCTCGGCCTCGGACTGCTCGAGTTCGAGCGAGTAGATGCCCGGGAGATCGATGATCTCGATCGTGTCGGGGCCGTTCCGGGCGAATCCCAGCCGCGCTTCCTGCGTGGTGCCCGGGAAGTTGCCCGTCTTGTGGCGCAGGCCGCAGAGACGGTTGAAGAGCGTCGTCTTGCCGGTGTTGGGGTTGCCGATGAGCGCGACGCGGCGAATGCCCCGCTCGTCGCGCGGCGTGATCGGCCCGCCCGACGCCTCAGGCCGCATGCACGTCACGCGTCCGCCCGCACCTTCACGCGGCTTGCCAGCACCCACGCCAGACCCAGGCGACACCGACAGTCGGCCCGGGCACACTGCGAGCCCTCGCCCGGGCGGCTTGGGTACACCTCGACGATCGTCGGCTCGCCCGTGCGACACACGCGGATCGTGGCGTTGGGACGCAGGCCCATCGCGCGCAGCAGCGTCGCGTCGGCCGGGTCCATGCAGTGCTCGCACACGGCGCCGGTCTGCCCCGCCGCCATGTCCGTCAGCGCGAGCGGCGGGCGCAGGTCGCGTGCCGGCGGCGCGGCGGGCGGCTGGGCCTGCGCTACGGCCTGCGGTACAGGCCCGGGAAGGGCGGTCTCGCCACCAACGTGCTCGCAATCCGCGTCCGCAACCGCCATGAAGCCTCCTGCGATGGGCGAAACGCCCGCTGCCGGAGAATAGTGCAGTTGAGATTCGGTTTCAATGACCTGCGGGTCATGAATTGGCCGCGGGCGGACCCGACGCGGGAGAGGTCGGGCTCAACCGACGAACCGGATACACGCGGGGTAGCGGTAGTACTTGCCATTGCTGGCGGCCTGGGCCGCCAAGACCATGCCGACGAGCCCGAGGACGTAGACCACGGGGACGAGCACGATGCCGACGCACGTGAGGGCCGCCAGCGCGAACGCCCCGATCATGTAGATGACGAGGGAGATCTGGAAGTTCAGCGATTCCTTGCCGTGGTCGTCGATGAACGGCGACTGATTTCGGCGGGCGAGCCACATGACGAGCCCGACGAGGACGGGGACGAAGAAGAGCGAGGTGAGGAGCGAGAGGTGCGTGAGCGTGGCGTAGGTGCGCTCATCGCTGGAGGCGTGAGGGTCGTAGAGGGGGTCGGCGCCGGGATGGGAGGTGTGCGGGTCCATGCTGGCGGGGCTCGCGCTCATGCCATGGGCTTGATTGGGCGAGCGGGGTCGGCGGTTTCAGATTCCTGCCGGGATTGTTGCTGGCATCGCGAGACGAACACAGGCGGGACGCCGGTGCCTCTCAGACAGACGCCTGTACCACCCAGACTGGAGAAACGGCGTCAGTGCCCGAACAGGTTGCGTTCGCCGAAGTAGCCGTTGGCCTCGAAGTAAGCGAGGGCCTCTTCGGTGCTCTTGAAGATGCGGGTGGCGGTCTCGGTGATGAACGGGCTGGGCGACTTGCGGGGCTTCCAGACGACGAAGACTTCCTTGGTGTGCTCGAAGGCGTGGTGGAGCTCGCGTTCGACGCCGCTGGAGAGGCCGGGGAACTCTTTCCCGCCGGCGGTGGGGATCTCGGGGATGTAGCTGACGATCATGTCGGCCTGGTCGATGAGCTTGAAGTCGCGCATGTAGATCTGGCCGTCGATGTCGCCGGCGATGTCGAGGACCTCGCGGACGCGCACGCGGATGGGGCGTGCCGGGCCGCCGGGGGCGCCGGAGGCGGGGATGGCCCCGCCGAAGGCATGGGGCGCGACGTCGAGGTAGTCCTTGCCGTCCTTGCTGGCGGCGATGGCGCGTTCGAGCAGGAGCTTCTCGTCGACATCGCCGGGGTCGAAGGTGATGAAGTGCTCGGCGAGCTGGGCGCGGAAGGCGTCGATCTCGGCGAGCACCTCGGGCATGTCGACGACGTGGCTCATCGGGAAGCTCGGGTACACCTTGCGCATGCCCGGGCGGCAGACCAGGCGGAAGAGCGTGCGCGTGGTGGGGGAGTGACGCCCGCGCGCCATGATGTAGAAGCGGCTGTCGGGGATCGTCTTGCTCATGAGCTCGGTCGCGAGGATCTCTTCCTCGCGCCAGACCATGCAGTCCTTGAGCGTGGCGTCGATCTCGTGGTCGGCGTGGAGTCGGTGGTGCACCACCTCGATGTTGTCGACGAGGCAGATGAAGAGGTCGGGCTGGAGCTTGGAGATCTGGTCGTAGTCGAAGGCGGCGAACAGGCCGTGCCGCCAGCGGAACGTGGCGTGCGTGTTCACGATCATGTTGGGGACGTCGCGTCCTTCGGAGATGACGTCCTTGAACGCGGCGCGGCGCAGCGAGTTCAGGCGCGAGATGGGGAGATCCAGGATCTTGCCCGGGCGGACGTCGGGCGCTTCCTTGTACATGATGTCGCCGACGTGGAAGACCTGGAGCGACTCGCCCTGCTGCCCGGCGAAGCGTGCGGCCCCGTCGAGGTAGGGCTTCTTGTCCATCCCGATCTGACCGGTCACGATCGCGCGCATGCAAGGCTCCCGGAGGAACCCTCACGATAGGGGGCGCGGCCCGGGGGCCATGCCACGCCCCATCCGGAGGTCCGGGCACCGGGTGTTGCGAGCCCCCGCAGCCGGCTAGCCGGGGTTCTGCCCGAGGCGGCGGAGGATCTCCTCTCGCACGCCCTTGGCGTCGGCGGTGCCGCCGGCGAGTTTCATGACCTCGCCCACGAGGCGTCCGGCGGCGGCGACCTTGCCGCCCCGCACATCATCGACGACCTTGGGATTGGCCGCGAAGACCTGCTCGATCCAGCGGCCCAGGGCGGCGTCGTCGCGGACGATGAGCAGTGCGCGTTCGGCCGCGACGCGCTCGGCGAGCGCGAGGGCCTCGCGCGGGTCGCGTTCGTGGGCGGCGAGGTCGCAGAGCGTGGTGAAGAGTTCGTCGGCGCCCTGGTTGCTCAGGCGTGCGTCCTCGCGGAGTTTGGCGATACCCGCGAGGCACGCGGGCGAGAGGCCGACGTCGTGGGCGTGCCCGCCGCGTTCGTTGGCGCGCTTGGCGCAGGCGCCGAGCACCCAGTTGGCCGCGAGCTTGCCGGCGCGGGAGCGTTCGATGTCGAGGGCGACAAGCGCGTCGACGGCGTCTTCGTAGAAGCGGCAGGTGTCGGGCTCGTCGATGAGCGCGAAGGCTTCCTTGGCGGGGAGGTTGGCGTCGGTGGTGTAGCGGCGCAGGCGTGCCGCGGGGAGTTCGGGGACGCGGAGGCGCACGCGCTCGCGCCAGTCGTCGTCGATGGCGACGGGGGGGAGATCGGGGTCGGGGAAGTAGCGGTAGTCGTGGGCGTCTTCCTTCTCGCGCTGCGGGAAGGTGACGGCGCGGGCGTCGTCCCAGCCGCGGGTGACCTTGGCGCCCGGGCCCATCTCGCGCCGGTCGGCGAGCCAGCGCCGGGGCTGCTCGGCGTGCTCGAACTCGATGGCGCCCTTGAGCGAGCGGAACGAGTTGAGATTCTTGACCTCGACGATGGGCGTGCGGACCTCGCGCCCGTCGGCGAGCGCGAGGACGCAGTTGATGTTCGGCTCGAAGCGCATGTGCCCGCGCTGCATGTCGCCCTCGGTGACGCCCAGCAGGCGGCAGGTGGCGCGGAGGAGCTTGGCGAAGAGCACGCACTGCTCGGCGCTGCGGAAGTCCGGGTGCGTGACGATCTCGAGCAGGGGCGTGCCCGCGCGGTTGAGGTCGAGGATGGAGAAGTCGATCGCCCCGCCGCCGGGCGCGTCGTGCAGGAGTTTGCCGGCGTCTTCCTCGAGGTGCGCGCGGATGATGCCGATGCGGGCGCCGGGGCGGGCGGGGTCGGGAAAGCCCCGCTCGTCGGGCGCGGGGAGGTCGAAGCTGCCGTCGAAGCACAGGGGCAGTTGGTACTGGCTGATCTGGTAGGCCTTGGGCATGTCGGGGTAGAAGTAGCTCTTGCGGTCCCAGACGGGGCGGCGGCCGATGGAGCAGTTCAGCGCGAGCCCGACGAGCATGGACATCTCGACCGCCGCGCGGTTCATCACGGGGAGCGCGCCCGGCAGACCCAGGACCACGGGGTCGAGCAGCGAGTTGGGCGGGGCGTCGTGCTCGCCGAAGCCCTGCCCGCCGGCGGCGGCGGGGCTGGGGGCGCCCGAGAACATCTTGCGACGGGTGCTGAGCTCGACGTGGACTTCCATGCCGACGACGAGCGTGCTCGACACGATCTGCGGGGCGGTCATGGACGAAGCGTATCGGGCGGGTCGCGCGGTCAGCGCGTGCCGGCGCGTGCCGCGTGCCGCAGGGCCTCGGATTCGAGGATCGGCGCGCGGGTGGGGCGGATGCCGAGTTCCGCGCAGAGCGCGCGCAGCGTGCGGGGCGGCCCGCTCCAGCCGAAGCGGGCGCGCAGGAACGCGGCGTGCGGATCGTTGGCGGGCGCGCCAAGCGCCCAGTCGCGCACGCGCGCGGGGGGTTCGAGCCAGCGCTGCCACGGGCAGAGCGCGCGGGTCCAATCGGGCAGGCGCACGTCGGGGCCCAGCACGGGGCGGGCGCGCTGCGGGGCGGCGTGCACACCCCGCGCCCAGCGCACGCCCACGCGATCCACCGCGAGGCCCACCGGCCCGGCCAGGCGCCCGCCGCGCCCCGGGTCGAAGGCGTCGACCCCCGCGGCGGCGGCGTCGATGGCCTCGAGCAGCACGCGCTGCATCGACGCGACCGGGAGCGACGCGAGCCCCCCGGGAAGCCGCGCATCCAGCACGCGGACGATCAGCGTGAGTTCGCCCCGCACGAGTTCGGCCTTGAGCCGGGCGGCCCAGCGCAGGTCCGTCTCGATCGCGTCCAGCGCCTCCGCGCGCGGGTGGTCGTCGTCGAGCGGGGCGATCGCCCCCGCCGCCCGGGCGCGCAGGAACTGCAGCGCCAGCCCCCGGGCTCGTTCGAGCGACGGGCGCGCGGGCGTGCGATCGGCGGCGAGCGCGAGGACATCGGCCAGGGGCGCCTGCCCCCCCGCGCCCAGGTCGGCGCCGACGCCCGGCAGGGCGAGCGGATCGGCGGTGTCGCGCGTCGGGCGGGCGGGCGCGTGATCGGCGTGCGCGAGCGCGCCGGACGAGGCGAGTTCGCGCAGGCGCCGGGCGCGCTCGACGTTGATGGCGTGGCGCACCGACGCGCGCGAACGCTGCACACGACGCGCGAGCGTGCCGAGATCGATCCCCAGACGGGCGGCCCGGAAGAGGAGCGCCCGCTCGCGCGCGGACAAGCGCGCGACGCCCCGGAACACCTCGCCCGCGCCGCGGAGGAGCAACGCGCGGATCCCCTCGACGCTGCGCCCGGTGCGCAGGCTCAGGTGCCTGGCGATGCGCGTGCGCGACCACCCGAGCAGCCGGTGGTAGCGGGCGGCGCGCCGTAGCAGCCGGGCCGCCTCGGGCGGGGAGATCCGCTCGTAGGCCCCGGCCCGCGCGAGCAGCGCCCCGTGCCGCGCTTCGAAGGATTCCACGACGTGCGGCATGAAGACGGCGCGCGAGCGCCCGTGCGCGTCGAGCACGCGCCGGGCCGGCAGCCCCTGGCGGCGCAGACGCCCGAGGGTGGCGCGGCTGATCGACCAGCGCGCCAGCAGCGCCGGGACGTCGAGCGCGCCGGGCGCCTCGGAGGCGAGCATGCGGGCGGCGTGGCACTGGCGCTCGACGAACGCGCCCAGCCCCGCGACGACCTCGCGCCCGTCGAGCGGGCGGTCGTCGTGCCCGTCGGGGCGGAAGCCCGTGACGCCCTCGACGAGGCGCGCGTGCGAGCACGGGGCGAGGGGCTCGAGCGTGGTGCAGAGCGTCTCGGCGTTCTCGATGAGGCGCCGACGCGCCTCGCGCGGGGCGAAGCGCACCTGCGACTCGAGTTCCAGCAGCGCGGCGCAGGGCTGACGCGGGATCGGGGGCACGCGGGGGTGATCAGCGGCCGCGCACGCCCGGGGGCGGGGCTTCGGCGGGTGCGGGCTTCCAGGACTCGGCGTTGCCGAGCGATGTGGCCGCGCCCGCGAGGGCGCGCACGACGAGTTCGTACCGCGCCAGGTCGAGGGTGTCGAGCGTGTCGCCGGGCGTGTGGTAGTGCGGGTTGCGGAAGTTCGCGGTGTCGGTGAGCATGAAGCCCGCCAGCCCGGAGTGCACGAACGGCGCGTGGTCGGAGCGCATCATGTCGGGGACGGGCACGGGCAGGAAGTCCACCGGCGTGATCTTGAGCGCGGGCTCGGCGTCGCGCATCGCGGCCATGAGCGGCTGGCTGAACGCGCGGTCGCGCGCCAGGCCGACCACGGCGATCGTGTCGCCGACCGTGGGCGGGTCCCACACGCCCTCGATGGGCGGGATCGGGCTCTGCTGGCTGCCCGGCTTGTCGCTGTAGTACCCGAGCATCTCGAGGCTCACCATCCCCACGACGCGGGCGCGCTCCGCGGGCGAGAGCGACTGCACGTACGCGCGGCTGCCCACGAGCCCGACTTCCTCGAGGTTGAAGAAGCACAGGCGCAGCGTGCGCCGGCGGGGTACGTCTTTGAGTACGCGCGCCAGTTCCATGAGGGCCGCGGCCCCGGTCGCGTTGTCGTCGGCGCCCGGCGAGTTCGGCACGGCGTCGAAGTGCGCGCCCAGCACGAGTACCTCGTCCGCGAGATCGGTGCCGGGAAACTCGACGATGTAGTTGTGCCACGTCTGTTCGGGGGCCGGCTCGGGCGGGGCGGCGGGCACGGCCTCGCCGGGCGTCTGGGTGGGGCGCGTCGGCCTCGGGCGCCAGGGGAAGGGCTGCTCGACCGGGGTCAGGCCGAGTGCGACGAGGCGGTCGCGGACGAGGGCTTCGGCCCGGCGCAGGCCATCCTGGTGCGCCTGATCGCCCATGGGGCTGCGGGCTTGGGGCAGGGCCTTGATGAACTCGACGAGGCGGTCGCGTTCGACGGTGGGGCGCTGGGCGTCGGGGGTGACGGCCTCGGCGGGCGGGACGGGCGGCGCGGGGGCGACCGGCGCCGCGAGGGCGCACGTGCCGCACGCGGCGGCGAGAGCGAACTGGGCGAGTGTGCGCATGACTAGTCCTCGTCGCGCCGGTTCTTCCAGCGGGGTTTGGGGTTCTCGGGCTTCTCGATGGTGGTGCCGGCGACCTTGACCATTCCCGGGCCGAGGGCGGCCTCGAACTGCGGGAGCATGTCGGGCGCGAGCGCGACGCGGAGGCGCGCGTCGGCGGCGAGCGTGGCGACCTGGTGCTCGGTGCCGATGACGATCTCGACCCCGAAGAGCGCCGGCCCGCCGGGCTCCTTCAGCGATTCGGCGGCGGGCGGGGCGGTCGCGGCGCCGCCGCGGACGATCTCGGCGAGGCGCGAGACGGCGGCCTCGGCCTGGCCGTTCAGGCGGACCTCGTCGACGAACAGGCGCAGGCGCCCCGCGTCGACCGGCACGCCGTCGATCGGCACCAGGCGATCCACGATCACCTGCGCATCACCCCGCGAGTGGTCGAGGCGTCCGAGCACGAAGACGACCTTCTCGGCCTCGGCCAGGTGCCCGTAGCGCACGAACGCGTCGGTGAAGAGCACGCTGTCGCACGAGCCCGAGAGGTCTTCGACGGTCACGATGCCCATCTTCTGACCCGCCGAGCGCCCGTTGCGCACGACGATCGTCCGCACCGACTGCACCATGGCGTACAGCACGACGCGCGCGTCCTGCGGCAGGTCCTTCAGCCCCGCGGTCGTGCTGGTCGCGAACACCTGCCCCCACGCGCGCCAGCGCTCCAGCGGGTGGCTGCTCACGTAGAAGCCCAGCGCTTCCTTTTCCTGTCGGAGCGTTTCGGCCTCGGACCATGGCTCCACGCGCGCCAGCGGCGGGGTCACGCCCGCACGCTTCGCGGGGGCGTCGGCCGGGCCGAAGAACAGCCCGCCCTGCCCGGCGGCCTTGTCGGCCGCGATGTTCGCGCCCGCCCCCAGCGCCTGGTCGATGGTCGCGATCACCGCGGCCCGCTGCGGGCGCCCGTGGATCGCGTCGAACGCGCCGCTGCGCACCAGGCTCTCGATCGTCGGGCGCGTGAGCACGCCCGGGGGCAGGCGCTCGCAGAAGTCGAACAGGCTCGTGAACACCCCGCCCCGCTCGCGCTCGCGGATGATCGCCTCGATCGCCTTGTCGCCCGCGCCCTTGAGGGCCTTGAGCCCGAAGCGGATGTGCGGGTGCCCGTCCGCCTCGGCGCGCACGACCGTGAAATCCGCCTGCGAGAGATTGATGTCCGGGGGCTTCACCTCGATCCCCGTGCGGATCGTGACGCCCGAGGCGGGGTCGACGACGCGCGTGCGACGGCAGTCGTCGAGGTACGGGATCCACTCGCTCACCTTGTTGGCCTGGCTCTCGTACGTGAGGAACGCGGCCATGTACTGCGCGGGGAAGTAGGTCTTCAGGTACGCCGTCTGGTACGCGACGATGGCGTAGCCCGTGCTGTGGCTCTTGTTGAAGCCGTAGCCGGCGAACTTCAGGATGAGTTCGAAGAGGTCCTCGGCGTTCTTTTCGGAGAGCCCGTGGGCCTGCGCGCCCTTGACGAACTTGGGGCGCTCCTTGGCGATCTTGTCTTCCTTCTTCTTGCTGATGTTCTTGATGAGGGTGTAGGCGTCGCGCAGGGAGATCCCGCCCAGGCCGTGCACGATCTGCATGACCTGCTCCTGGTAGACCATGACGCCGTAGGTCTCGCGCGTGAACGCGTCGACGATGTCGTGGACCTGCGGCACGGGCTCGGTGCCGTGCTTGCGCCGGTTGTAGTCGGGGATGAGGTCCATCGGGCCCGGTCGGAAGAGCGCGTTGGCGGCGATGAGGTCCTCGAGGCGGTCGGGCTTCATCTCGACCAGCAGCCGGCGCATCCCGCCGGATTCGAACTGGAAGATGCCGGTGGTTTCGCCCCGGCGGAAGAGCTCGAAGACGCGCTGGTCGTCGTAGGCGAGGCGGTCGAGGTCGAGGGGGTGCGGCCCGCCGTCCGTGGGGCGTCGACCGACCCCGGCCCACACATCCTCTTCCGCAATCGTCGCGCGGATCAGCGCCTTGGCGCGCTCGATGACGCTGAGCGTGCGCAGGCCCAGGAAGTCCATCTTCAGCAGGCCCATCTTCTCGCACGTCGGGCCGTCCCACTGCGTGATGATCGCGTCGAGCCCCTCGGTGCCGGGCTGCTTGTAGAGCGGGACGATCTCGTGCAGCGGGCGGGTGGCGACGATGACGCCCGCGGCGTGGACGCCCGCGTGGCGCGTGTGCCCCTCGAGCTGGACGGCGTTGTCGAGCAGCCGCTGGAAGCGGGGCTCGCTCGCCGCGAGACGGCGCAGCTCGGGCTCTTTCTCCAGCGCCTCCTCGATGGTGATGTTGAGCTGCTCGGGCACGAGCTTGGCGACGCGGTCGACATCGGGCAGCGGGATCTCGAGCACGCGTCCGACATCGCGGATGGCGGCGCGGGCCTTGAGCGTGCCGAAGGTGATGATCTGCGCGACGTGCCCGTACTTGCGCCGCACGTAATCAATCACCGCGGCCCGGCCGTCCTGGCACAGGTCGATATCGATATCGGGGTACTCGCTGCGGTCGGGGTCGGTGAAGCGTTCGAAGAGCAGGCCGTACTGCACGGGGCAGGCGTTGGAGAGGCCCAGCACGTAGCCGACCATGGTGCCGACGCCCGAGCCACGGGCGTTGGCGGGGATGGCGCGCTGGCGTCCCCAGTTGACGAAGTCCCAGACGATGAGGAAGTAGGCGGAGATCTTCTTGCCCGCGAGGATGCCCAGCTCGCGCTCCAGGCGCTGGGACTTCTCGTCGGCGCCCGGGGCGTGCCCGTAGCGCCAGCGGAAGCCGGCCTCGGCGAGCATGCGGAGCGCGGCGTCGCAGTCGGCGTTGGCCTTGGCCGTCTGCTCGGGGGTCGGGGCGGTGGTGAAGGGGCGCAGCTCGAACGCGGCGCAGTAGGCCTTGTACCACGCGGTGAGGTCGCCGGCGAAGGCCGGGTCGGCGGGGTCGGGCAGGGTGCCGGGGCCGGGCACGTCGATCTGCACCGCGGGCGAGTTGTTGGCGCCCAGCGGGAGGTCGACGGCGCAGCGGTCGGCGATCGACGCGGCGTTGTCCAGCGCCTCGCGCCCGGCGTCGGCGTAGGCCTCGAACATCGCCTCCATCTCGGCGGGAGACTTGACGTACAGGTCGCGCGGGTAGCGCAGGCGGTTGGTGTCTTCCTTGCCCTTGCCCGTGCTGATGCAGATGAGCGTGTCGTGCGCGTCGTGATCGTCGGCCTTCAGGAAGTGCGCGTCGTTGTCGCACACCAGGGGCGCGCCGATCTCGCGCGCCAGGCGGATCAGGTGCGGGTTGATCGCGTTCTGCTCGGGGATGTGGTGCTGGAGTTCGACGAAGAAGCGGGGCGGCGAACCCGCGCGGTTGAAGACCCGCGCGTGCCACTCGGCCGACTCGCGCGCGAGGGCCCAGTACTTCTCATCGCGCGAACGGTGGTACGCGAGGAGATGGTCGCCGATCTCGCTGCCCAGGTGCCCGTTGATGGCGATGAGCCCGGCGCTGTGCACCTCGAGCAGTTCTCGATCGATGCGGGGCTTGTAGTAGAAGCCGGTGAGGTACGCCTCGCTCGCGAGCACCAGCAGGTTGCGCCAGCCTTCGTTGGTCTCGGCGAGCAGCACCAGGTGGAACCCGCCCTCGCCCCCGCCGCTGTACGTGCGGTCGGTGCGGGGCTTGCCCGGCGGGGTGACGTAGGCCTCGCACCCCAGGATGGGCTTGATGCCCTTGTCCTTGCAGGCCAGGTAGAACGCGGCCGTGCCGAAGAGGTTGCCGTGGTCGGTGATCGCGCACGCCTTCATGCCCAGTTCGGCCACGCGCGCGACGAGCTTCTCGACCTGGTTCCCGCCGTCGAGCAGCGAGTACTCGGTGTGCAGGTGCAGGTGCGTGAACTCGCCCGGCCTGGCCCGATCCTGCCCCATGCGACCTCCGTGTGCCTCAGCGTATCCGCCGCGTCGCGCGTGCTCTTCTCAGTCTGGGTGGCACGGGCGTCCCGCCTGTGCATCGTTCCGGCCTCGTACGTCCGCAAATCACGGCGCGGCCCCCGCGCCCTCCGCACGGGCCGCACACCCGCGCACCCGGGCGTCCCGGCGGGCGCCCTTCGCTGGCGTTCGTCCCGTCGCGTGTCACGTTCATCTCGACCGCCGACATCACCCGGCTCGCCGCCGGGACCAAGAGGAGATCGAGAGATGAAGACGACCCGCCTGATTCCCGCCGCCCTTCTTGCCTCGCTCGCCCTCGCGGGCGCGGCGGGCGCCTCGACGATCGACGTCCGCTTCACGGGCACGCAGCGGGGCAGCAACGTCCGCATCACCAGCCCCGACCTCACGGGCGCCGTGTTCGCCGGCCAGCTCAAGCACCGGCTCTCCGACGGCCCGGCCGCCCTCAACGGCGACTGGATCACCTTCTGCACCGATCTCGCCCAGCACGTCACGTCCAACACCCGCTCGTACGAAGTGGTAGACGTCGCGATGCTCCCCGGCTCGTCTCCGATGGGCGCCGACGCGGCCCTCGCCATCAACGACCTCTACGCCTTCTCCAACGGCGCGCAGCTCTCGACCTCGACCAGCAACGACCTCGCCACCGCCTTCCAGCTCGCCGTGTGGGAGATCGTGGTGGACTTTGATCCCGAAGCCCCCGGCTTCAACCTCAGCGTCTTCGACGGCGACTTCCGCGCGACCAAGTCCGACGGCTCAAACCTCTCGTCGGGCGTGCTCACGCACCTCTCCTCGCTCTTCGGCGCCATCGGCGGTTCGCACGCCCCCGCGTCGCTGCTCGGGCTTCGCAGCGGCCAGCACCAGGACCAGTTGATCCCCGTGCCCGCGCCCGGAGCCACCGTGCTCGCCGGGCTTGGCCTCGTGTGCGTCTCGGCCCGACGCCGCACCCGCTGAACACACCCCGTCTCACCAACGCCAGACAGGACGTCTCGGCAGACACCGCCTGCGCCGCCGGATGACCCACTCCCATCCGGCGGCGTGGCGTTTTTGCACCCGGGCATCCCGGGGGGCCCACGTCTTCGCCCCGCCGTTTCCTACACTCCCGCGCATGCCCTTCCACCCCAGCGGCCTCACCACGTCCACCCCCTCCGGCAAGGTCAACCCCCGCCTCGACGCGCTCGCCCACGGCGGCGGGCCCATCCTCACCAAGCGCATCCCGTCGTGGCCCTACGCCGACCCCAAGGACCGGCACATCGTCGGCTACGACGAGTTCGTCCGCACCGGCGGCTACGTCGGGCTCCGCAAGGCCCTCACGCTGAAGCCCGACGCCGTCACCGAGGAGGTCAAGAAGAGCGTGCTGCGCGGGCGGGGCGGGGCCGGGTTCCCCACCGGCCTCAAGTGGACGTTCCTGCCCAAGCTCGGCACCGACGACCAGGGGCGCGAGGCCGACCCGGGCGTGCGGTACCTGGCCATCAACGCCGACGAGAGCGAGCCGGGCACGTTCAAAGACCGCCTGCTGATGGACTTTGACCCCCACCTCATGCTCGAGGGCATCGCGATCTGCTGCTACGCCTGCCGCATCAGCCGCGCGTACATCTTCATCCGGGGCGAGTACCACCACCAGGCCCACGTGCTCGAAGAGGCCATCAAGGAGGCGTACGCGCACGGCGTCTTCGGCGGCAACGGCCTCATGGGCGGCGCCGACACCGCGCGCGGCGGGCCCTGGAAGGTCGAGTGCCACGTCCACCGCGGCGCGGGCGCGTACATCTGCGGCGAGGAGACCGGCCTGCTCGAAGCCCTCGAGGGCAAGCGCGGCTGGCCCCGCATCAAGCCCCCCTTCCCCGCCGTCAAGGGCCTCTTCGGCAAGCCCACCATCATCAACAACGTCGAGACCCTCGCCCACCTCCCCAGCATCATCGAGTTCGGGGGCGAGTGGTTCACGAAGCACGGCACGCCCAGCTCGCTGGGCGCGAACACCCCCGGCTCGTTCGGCACCAAGCTCATGGGCGTCTCGGGGCACGTCAACCGCCCGGGCGTCTTCGAGCTCGAGCTCGGCACGCCGCTGCGCGTCATCGTCGAGGAGCTCTGCGGCGGGATCCGCGCCGGCAAGAAGTTCAAGGGCGCGATCGCGGGCGGGGTCTCGATGGGCATCCTCGGCCCCGACCAGTACGACGCCGAGATGGACTTCGACATCGGTCGCAAGTACAACGTGCTGGGCCTGGGCACCGCCTGCCCGACGGTGTTCGACGAGGACACCGACATGGTGGGCGTGGCGCGGAACATCGCCCGGTTCTTCAAGCACGAGTCCTGCGGGCAGTGCACCCCGTGCCGCGAGGGCAGCGGGTGGCTTTACCAGCTCATGTGCCGCATCGAGGAAGGCAACGCCAAGACCAAGGACCTCGACCTCGCGCTGGAGATCGCCACGAGTATGGGGAGCATGCCCGGGACGACGATCTGCGGCCTGGCGGACGGCAACAACTGGGCCGTCCGCACGATCATGAACAAGTACTGGAGCGAGTTCGAGAAGAAGGTGAAGCCCACGTTCGTCGCCGTCAAGGTGAGCATCGGCGCCGACGCCAAGCGTGCCGTCGCGGGCGGCGCGAAGGCGTAGGCGGCCGGGTTTCCTCGTTCGTCAGAACACGCGGCTCGGGGCGGGGGTTGCTCCGGGACGGGGCCTTTCAGGCCCTGTGCATGGTCATCCCGGCACGCACTGACTTCCGCAGACGGAAGTCAGTGGCACGAGACACGAAGTTTCCGTGTGTGTGCCACCAGCCGCCGAGAAGATGCGACGAAGCCGATGAAGAAAGCGCAAAGAACACCGGGCGCGGGGATGGTGGCCACAAACCCGTCGCGGACCTGACCCGGCAGGCCGGTGTACCCGACGATGGTCATCCCATCCGCCGATACCGCGGTTGCCGTGAGCAGATTGACCCCCGCCGGCACCTGCACGCCGTGGAACGCGAGGTAGTCGCTCAGCCGCTCCATGCCGCGATCGGGCGTCCAGATCGCCGCTGTCTGCCCACCACCGTCGAGTTGGCCCACAACAACCGTGCCCGCATCGCTCACGCCGTAGGCCCGACTTCGGATGGATCCCGGCGCGAGGCCCAGCGACGTCGGCACGCCGTTCATCCACATGGTCGCGACCTGCTCGAAAGGACCGGGACTCGCGTTGCCCACGATAATGCTGCCGTCGAAGTTGACGCCGAACGCCTGCGCGTCGTTGGACGCGTCCAGCCCCGGCAACGGCTGCATGCCGAGGGTCGAGGTCCACACGAACGCCTCGTTGCGGCCCGCGCTCCCTCGCCCATGCCCGACAATCGTCGTGCCGTCACGCGAGATCGCCGCGGCCTCGCTGTAGAAGTGGTCCGGCCGCGCGAAGCCCAGCCCGACAAGCCCGGTGCTTTCCGTCCATCGGAACGCCTGGCCGACGGCGTCGCTGCCGAACGGCGTCGCACGCCCGACCGCGATCGACCCGTCGCCGCTGAGATCCATCGTCTGCGTCGTCGCGTACCCGGGCAGGAACCCGAGCATCTGCAACGCTGCGTTGCCCACGCGGTAGCGATATGCCTGCGTCCCGTCGAACCCGCCGACGTACAGGGCGTCCCCGGAGATCGCGAGCGCCCGCGACGTGCCCGGCATGCCCGGGAGCAGGCCGAAAGCGTTCAGACCCCCACCGCGCGTCCAGGTGAATCCCGCGCCGGAAACCGAGAGTTGGCCGGCAGCTACTTGGCCGTCGTCGGACAGCGCGTACACGCGCCCGACGCGATCCGAGTCCGGGTACCCAATCAGATCGAACGTCTGCCCCGCCGCGGGCGCGGCCACCACGCCCGAGACAGGGCGGCTGCCAGGGCGAGGGTGGTGGGTGCGTGCCGCATACGTATCAAGGTACCGCCACTCGTGATTCTGGCAACCGGCGCGTGTGAAGGGTTTGCGCCCGGCGGGTGGCCGGCGGGGGCGGATCGCGGGTCTGTGGCCGCCCAACCCCGCGCGGCGCGGGCGGGCAACAATCCCGCAGCGGGCACGGGGTGCCCGGGGCCCGTCGGGAGCACACCGGACATGAAGACCCAGCCGTTGGTCGCGCCCGTGCCAGCACCGATCGAGGTCCACGTTTCGCGGCCAGACACCACCATGCGCGCGCTCATCAAGCACCACGCCGGCCAGGGCCTCAAGTTCATCCCCGATCACCCCCGCCCCGAGCCCGGCCCGCGCGATGTGCTCATCCGCGTGCGCAAGGTCGGGATCTGCGGCACGGACCGGCACATCTGGGAGTGGGACGCGTGGGCGTCGGGTCGCATCCCGGTGGGCATCGTCACCGGGCACGAGTTCGTGGGCACCATCGAGCGCGTCGGCAGCGCCGCGACGAAGTACCGCCCCGGGCTGCGCGTGAGCGCCGAGGGGCACGTCACCGCGTGGAAGGACTACAACAGCCGCACCGGCAACGCGCACATCGCCAGCGATACCAAGATCATCGGCATCGACCGCGACGGGTGCTTCGCGGAGTTCGTGGTCGTGCCCGAGGACAACGTGTGGCCCGTGCACGAGTCGATCCCCGATCGCGTGGCGGCGGTGCTCGATCCCCTGGGCAACGCGGTGCACACCGTGATGGCGGCGAACGTGTCGGCCAAGAGCGTGCTCGTGACGGGCACGGGCATCATCGGGCTCATGGCGGTGACGGTGGCCAAGGCCGCCGGCGCCGGGCGGATCTTCGCGACCGACATCGACCCGCGCCGGCGTGCGCTGGCGAAGAAGCTGGGCGCGGTCGAGGCCTTCGACCCGCGCGACGACGCGTGGATTAGCGAGGTCCGCAGGTCCTGCCGGGGCGAGGGGGCCGACGTGCTGCTGGAGATGAGCGGCGCCGAGGCCGCCCTGTCGCAGGGGCTCGAGGGGCTGCGCAACGGCGGCACCGCCGCGCTGCTGGGGCTCTTCAAGGGCCCGATCCGGTTCGACATGAACCGCCTGGTGATCTTCAAGGGCTGCACCGTGCTGGGGATCAACGGGCGCAAGATGTTCGAGACCTGGTACCAGATGGAAGAACTGCTGCTCAGCGGCAAGCTGGAGCTGGACGAGATCATCACGCACGAGTTCCCGCTGGAACAGTTCGAGAAAGCGCACGAGACGATGATCTCGGGCGAGGGGATCAAGGTCGTCATGCATGTCGGGTAGCGTGCGCCCGGGCGTGCTGCGATCCGAGCGCCTCGCGGCGCGCGCCGTGCCGCACGCGTTCACGACGCGCGTCGGGGGCGTCTCGGCGGGCGTCTTCGCGTCGCTGAACTTCGGCAATCCGATGGACCTGGCCGGCGAGGACCGCGACCCGACGTCGAACATCGCCGAGAACTTCCGGCGGGTGCTGGTCGAGGTCGGGGCGGCGGGGCGCGAGGTGGTGCAGACGTACCAGGTGCACGGCGCGCGGGCGCAGGTCTTCCGCGCGGGCGATCCGTCGCGCGACGCGGGGACGCAGGGCGCGCTGGACTTCAAGGCCGACGCGCTCGTGACCGACGACCCCGCGCGCGTCCTCGCGGTGCGCGTGGCGGATTGTGCGCCGGTGCTGCTCGCGAGCGAGGACGGGCGCGTGGTCGCGGCGGTGCACGCGGGGTGGCGGGGCGTGGTCGCGGGTGTCGCGTCCGAGGCGGTGCGGGCGATGCACGCGCTCGGCGCGACGAGCATCATCGGCGCGATCGGCCCGTGCATCGGCCCGGACGAGTTCGAGGTCGGCCCCGAGGTGCTCGCGGAGTTCCGGCGCGTCTTCGGCCCCGACGCGCCGGTGCGCGAGCGCGCGGGCGGCAAGGGCGACGTGGACCTGAAGGCCGCGTTGCGCACGCAGCTCGCGCGCGCGGGCGTATCCGAACTCGACGTGCTCCCCGGGTGCACGGCGGGCGAACCCGCGCGGTTCTTCTCGCACCGGCGCGACAAGGGCGTGACGGGGCGGATGGTGGGGCTCGTGGGGCCGCGGTGAGGGGCGGCGCTACTCCTCGGGCGAGTGCTCCCGCCATCGCGTGACCCTGAGGGCCGGCGCGAACGCCGATTCGTCGAACGTGTAGAACTGCGCGATGGTCTGTGCGCCCGTCGAAGTCTCGGCCAGGGCGGGGGTCACCTGCGTGGTGTACACGCGTCGCGGGGCGTACACGCGGAGGGTGTAGGTCGCCGCCGGGTTGACGCCGCCGAAGTGGGCGACGAGCGGGAGCTGGCCGGCATGCCCGGACGCGACGCCGATGTCGCGCCGCGCGATGAACGCGGTGTTGTCCTCGTTCCAGAGTTCCACGCGGGTGCCCGCGCCCGCGTGGTTGATGCCGCCGGGCCCGCGTCCCAGGACGCGCACGAGCAGGTACCGCGTGCTGGCGAGCTGGTTCGAGAAGAGGAGCGTGGTGTTGGTGGCAAGTTCGCCCGACACCGCGAGATCGAGGTTGCCATCGAGATCGATGTCAACGAAGGCGCACCCGCCCGCGCGCGTGCGGGTCGAGACGCCCTGCAGATCGTCGCGGGTGAAGGTCCACGTCGGCGCGCCGCCGTTGCCGTACAGCTCGCCCTGCCCGTTGGCCGCGGTCAGGAACAGGTCCTGGTCTCCGTCGTTGTCGAAGTCGCCGAACGCGCAGCCGACGACGCCGGCCGTGGTCGTGAGGCCCGCCGTCGACGCGACGTTCGCGAAGGACCCGCCCGTGTTGCGGAAGAGGTATGGCGTGGCGCCGCGCTGCCGTCGGGCCACGAACAGGTCGAGGTCGCCATCGTTGTCGTAGTCGACCCAGGCGGACCCCATCTTGTGCGCCCCGCCGGTGGCGACGCCCCCGGGCAAGGCCGCGCCGACGTATCCACCCGCGCCGTCCGACAGGAACAGCCGTCCGCCGTTGTAGTGATAGAAGAAATCGGGGAAGCCGTCGGCGTTGACATCGGCGGAGGAGACCGAGTCGCCGTCGCCGGCGTTGGGCGCTCCTCCGGGGAGCATCGCGGGCGCGGGCGTGAACGTGACGACGCCGTTCGCGTCGCGCGAGGCGAGCAGCGCGAGATTCCCGCTGGGTCCGAGGATGGCGACATCGCAGAGCCCGTCGGCGTTGAGATCCGCGGCCACGAGCCCCTCGGCCCCGCTCTGGCCCGGCACCGTGAGCAGCGACGACGTGTCGAGCGTCCCCGAACCGTTGTTGATTACCGCGCGGGGCTGCCCGTTCACGAGCCCGGCGAAATCGAGGTGCCCGTCCGCGTTCAGATCGGCGAACGCGCCCTGGGCCGAGAATGCGGGCACCGCAAGGGGCACGAACGTGCCGTTCGTGTTCGAGAGCAGGCGCGTCGTGGCGCCCCCGGTGAGCATGACCCCGGGCCACAGGTTGGCGTCGATGTCGCCGAACGCCAGCCCCGCGGACTGCCCGGATGACACGGCGAAGCCGAACCCGCGGAATCGCCCGCTCTCGATGTACGCGGGCAGGTACGGCGCTGCCTGCGAGGACTGCACCACCCGTACGTTGTCGATGCCCCAGGATTCGTCGTTGAGGCCCTGGAGGTTCGAGGCGCCGAACGAGATGAAGGTGGAGGTTGTTTCCGCGGTGAACTCGATGACAACGCGCCGGAAGATCGCGTCTTCCCACTGGTACGCGACCAGGTTCTGGCCCCAGACCTCGGGCACGTCTGGCCAGGAATAGGCGTTCGCGGAGCGCCCGTAGTGCGTGGGGAAGGCGTACGTGGCGCGCCATACCTCCTCGCCGTCGACATTCACGAAGAACACGTCGGGGCCGACGGTCGTGCTCACGCCGTCCCAGCTGTCGAGCATGCAGGCGTCGAAGATAAGCGTGTAGTCGCGTCCGGCCACGGTCGAGAGGCGCAGGCTCAGCGAGGTGTTCCCGTGGGCTCCCGCGAAGCGGGTGAGTGTCGCGCTCGAGGCGGTCGTGGTGCTCGTCCATTCGGGCCCCGGCGTAGACGCGGCCTCGAAGTCGGTGAAGTACGGGATCGTCGCCGAAGGGCCGGTCACCTCGTACGCGCCGATGTCGAACGCCGGCCCGCGCGGGCGCGGCTGCCCGCGCCGGTCCACGGTCGTGATCGTCGCGCCGTTCATGCCCACGTCGATGGCGGGCGACGTGCTCTGGATGTTCCAGTTCGACGAGGGGTTGATGAACCGGGGATCGGCGAAGACATCGGTCGTCTGCGCGGATGTGCCCTCGTGGTCGGTCGTGTTGCCGAAGAACAGGTTGTGCGAGTGCGTGAGTGCGCCCCCGTCGAGGTCCAGCCCGCGCGTCGAGGTGTAGAAGATCGAGTTGCGCACCGTCGCCGAGCCGCTCTGCACCCGCACGCCCGCGCTCGCCTGCGACACCAGCGTGTTGTTCCACGCCGTCACCGTCGGGCCCGCAACCCCGATGCGCCCCACGAGCATCCCCCCCCCGCCCGGGCGGAAGAGCGTGTTGACCACGGTGACGCTTCCCGATTCGGCGGTGATCCCCCAGCCCGGGTTGTTCTGCAGCGTGCACTGCTCCACGCGGACGGCCCCGGTGGTCTGCGAGAGCACCGCCCCGCCGGGGATGTCGCGCAGCGTGCACGAACTCAGCGTCACGGAGGCGTTGCCCGTCGCCACGACGCCCGCGTCGCGGACGGTGCACGAGACGAGCGAGAGCGAGCCGCCCGTGACGAGCACGCCGTCATCCGTTGCGGAGCGGATGACGCAGGATCGGAGCATGCCGTCGACGCCGGACCACACGACGCAGCGCGTGCCCCGGCGGATGTTGATGCGTTCGAAGTCGATGTAGTTGTGCGAGACGGTGAGCGTCGCCGCGCCGGTCGCGTCGATGGTGGGCGTCCCGCGCGGGTCGCCCGTGAAGACGCCCTGATAATCGCCCACGACGCGGATCCGCGCGGTGGGAGTTCCGGACCGCACGCTCGCGACCGCGCCGGTGTACGTCCCCCGACCCACGTAGATGGTGTCGCCCGGCTGCGCGAGCGCCAGCGCCCGGTTGAGCGTCCGGACCGCGGTGGCGGGCGACTGCCCGGTGTTCGCGTCGTTCCCGACGGTCCGGACGTACAGCGTCCCCGCCCAGGCGGGCACGCACGCCGACATGAGGCACGCGAGCCACAGGATCAGTCTCACGCGTCGGGTCTCCGGGTGTTCGCGCTTGCAGGCGGGGAATCGGCGAGAACACCAGCGGGCTTGGACAAAGCCTGCGCAGGGCGCCGCGCCGGGGCCGTCCGCGCGTGCCCGCGGCCCCGAGACGCGTCCGAGAACGTGCGATCAGGGCGACGAGGCGTCGGCCCGGAGCGACGCCGCGATCGCGACTTCCTGCAGGCGCAGGCTCGCCTGCTCCAGGTCGCCTTTGGCGCGCGAGAACGCCCCGGTGTCGACGCCCCGCCAGTCGCGCTCGCCCGAGGCGATGAGGGCCCGCACGCCGGCGAGGCGCGCGTCGAGATCCGCGGCGTAGGCGGGGTCCAGGGCCGCCCGGTGACGCTCGAGCGAAGCCCCGATCCACCCGACGTCCAGCCGTGCGGCGGCGACCAGGTCGGCCACGCGCCGGCGGGTCATGTCCTCGCGCGCGTGCGCCAGGCTCTCGCGCTCGATGCGTTCGATCTCGCCGGCCGAGAGCCCGTGCGTGGGGATCACCTGCAGCGACGCCGCCTTGCCGGACCGCCGCTCGCGCGCCGAGACGTGCAGCACGCCGTTGGCGTCGACGAGGAACTTGACCTCGACCTGCGCGAGCCCGGCGGGCATCGGCGGGATGCCCCGCAGGTGAAACTCGCCCAGCGTGCGACAGTCCGCCGCCATCTCGCGCTCGCCCTGCACCACCGTCAGGCGGATCGCCGTCTGCCCGTCGACCTGCGTCGAGAACATCTCGGTGGCGACGGCGGGGATCGTCGCGTTCTGCATGATGATCTTCGCCACGCCCCCGCCGGCGGTCTCGATGCCCAAGGACAGCGGGATCACGTCCAGCAGCAGCGCGTCGCGCCGCGCGCCCGAGAGGATCTGCGCCTGCACCGCGGCCCCGAGCGCCACGACCTGCTCGGGGTCCAGCGCGGTGTACGGCTCGATCCCGAAGAACTCCTGCACCCGCCGGCGCACCAGCGGGAGTCGCGAACTCCCGCCCACGAGCACGACCGCGTCCACGGGCGCGCCGTCCAGCTCGCCCGACGCCTGCAGCAGCGTCCGCCGGCACGACTCGATCGTCCGCTCCACGAGCGGCGCGATCAGCTCCTCGAACTCCGCGCGCGTGATCTCCGGCTCGAGCACGCCCCCCGCGTGCTCCACGCGCGCCCGTGCGGCCTCGCGGGCCGAGAGCTCGATCTTCACGCGCTCGGCCTCGCGCAGCAGGTCGGTGCGGACATCCGACGTCTCCACGCCACCCGCCCGCGCGTGCGCGTCCAGGCGTGCCGCGAGCAGGCGGTCGAAGTCGTCGCCCCCCAGGCGCGTGTCGCCCCCGACGCCCAGCACGCGGAAGAAGAACGGCTCGTCGCCCGTCGCGGGCAGCAGGCGCAGCACCGAGACGTCGAACGTGCCCCCGCCCAGGTCGTACACCACGATGGTCGACGGGCGGCGCGACGCGGCCCCGCCCGCGCCGATGCCGTACGCCAGCGCCGCCGCGGTCGGCTCGGGCACGAGGCGCACGACGTCGAGCCCAGCGAGCTGCCCGGCGGCCCGGGTCGCCTGGCGCTGCGCATCGTCGAAGTACGCCGGCACGGTGATCACCGCGCGCGTCACCGGCTCGCCCAACGCCCGCTCCGCCCGCGCCTTGAGCGCGCGCAGGATCATCGCCGAGACTTCTTCGGGCGTCACGACGCGGTCGGGGGCGGATCCCTCGCCCGGCACGCGCACGCGGGCCGACCCGTGCTCGCCGGGCACGACCTCGTACGACCGGAACGGCGCGTCCGCCGACACCTCCGCCGCACTGCGACCCATGAGGCGCTTCACGCTGGCGATCGTGCGGCCCGGGTCCGCGTGCGCGCGAGCGCGCGCGTCGTGCCCGACCTCGACGGCGCGCAACCCGAGGTGCACGACGCTCGGCAGGGTCGCGCGACCGGCGTCGTCGGGGATGACGCGCGGCCCGCGCGCGTCGGCGATGGCGACGAGGCTGTTGGTGGTGCCGAGGTCGATGCCGACGATGGGGCCGCTGGCCGTCATGCTCGCAGCGTAGGGATTGGCGGGCAGCGCCTACGGGGGCGAGACCCAGGCGAGTTCCGCCAGCCGGGCGGCGAGGCGCGCGACGTCCGGGCGCGCGTCGATCTCGTCGAGGACCACCGTGCTGCGTCGCCCGTCGCGCGCCAGGTAGAACGAGCCCTCGCCGGGCCCGGGCGCACCGGCGCTGACCGCGCCCGGCGCATCGGCGTCGATCGCGGCGGCGAGGCGCCACACTTCGGCACGCTCGTCCGGGCGGAGCACGCGCACCAGACCGGGCGCGGGCGTGCGTTCATGACGGACGCCCAGCCCGGCGCGCAGCGTGCCGTCCGCCTCGACGATGTACCACGCCGGGGCGAGCGCCGTTCCCGCAGCGCCCCGCACGCTCAGGCCGAGCGCGAAATCCGGGGGCGGCGTCCCCGCCGGGCGCGGGGGCGCGGCGCACGATCCCGCGACGAGCAGCGCGACGAGCAGGGTCCGCACGGGTCGATCCATGGGGCGATCGTACCCCGCGCACGAAAACGCCCCGGGCGAGGGCCCGGGGCGCGAGTTCAGCCGTGCGTGTCGGCCCGCGAGGATCGTGTTACGGGCAGTTCGCCCCGCCAACGACCTGCTCGAGGCTCATGATGTCGTCCTGGTCGACGTTGCCGTCGCGGTTGAAGTCCGGATCAGCCGCGGAGCAGGTCGGGTCGCCGCCGACGACCTGCGCGAGGCAGGCGATGTCGTCCTGGTCGACGTTGCCGTCCTGGTTGAAGTCGGGGTCGCAGGTCGGCCCGCCGTTCGGGTAGCACACGCCCGTCAGGAAGATCGAGTACGGGGTGGTGCTCGACGCCACGGCGCCCGACCAGGCGAAGACGGGGCCGGCGCCGGCGTTCGCGGGGTGTTCGATGTTGAACGGGGTGTTCGGGAAGATGAGCGCCCCGCAGCCGTTGGACACCGGGTCGTGGTTGTAGCGGCTGACGGCGAGGTAGTAGTTGCCCGGGGCGGTCACCAGCGCGTTGGAGAGTCGCGACTGGAGCGTCGCATCGCCAGGCTGGCCGTCCGGCACGTCGTCGTTGGCGGCGACGCCCGTGCCATCGGCGCGGAACAGGAAGAGCTGCGTGTCGAGCGTGGTGCCCAGGTACGTCGTCGCGCTGAACGACGCGGGATCGCAGATCTCGATGAGGTACATGTTCGCCTCGTTCGCGGCGTCGAACACGCCGTCGATCTGCGTCAGCGATCCGCTGCCCGAGGGGATCTCGGCCGTCGCGGGCAGGCTGCTCCCGCTGGAGTAGACCGACGCCGCGTTCGCGACGGCGACCGTGACGTTGCCCGTCGCGGTGCGCGACTCGGCGTCGGTGACGGTGAAGGGCAGGGGGTAGTTCCCGGTGGAGTATCCGGCCTCGATCGAGCGGACCGCGCCGTAGACGTTGTCGCCCGCGGCGCCGTCGCCGTTCAGGCCGTCGTCCAGCAGCACGATGTTCGACGCGAGCCCGACCGCCGAGCCGTCGAGCGTGACGCTGACGCCCGTGCTGGGCGGGTTGTTGCCGGGTGAGACGGTGACGCGCATGATCGCCGTGCCGCCGTCGGCGGGCGTGACGCAGCCGGCGTACGAGCCCACGGCGCCCAGGGGCAGCGTCGGGTTGAAGTCGATCTGCCAGGAGTTGAGCGTGCCGGTGTCGCCGCCGAGGTCGTCATCAATCACCAGGTCCCACGCGCCGTTGGAGTCCTGCCCGTTGAAGCCGGCCAGGTTCGCGAGGTAGGTCGTGGGGATCACGATCGTGCCGGTCCAGCCGGGGGTCCCGCCCTCGGGGCGGAAGTCGCCCGTGAACGGCGCGACCCCCGCGCTGATGGAGGTCACCGCCGAGTCGATGAACCGCGTGTCGATGAAGTTGTCGCCCGAGCCGCCGCTGTCCGTGGTCAGGTGCAGCGTCTGCCCATTGAACACCAGCACGATGTCCAGGTCGCCGGTGTAGGTGTGCGTGATGTTGATGGTCACGGCCAACGCCGTGATGCTCGTGGGTCCGCCCGACACCGTGATGGTGTCCTGCACGGACGGCCCGCTCGAATCCGGGATCGCCAGGAACGGGCTTGAGGTAAAGACCTGTCCGTACGCCACCGAACCAGCGGTGAGCGCCGCCAAGGCCAAGATGCGAGCAGTGCGCGAGTTCATCACCCGTTCTCCCTTGTAAATACCGACCCCCGTCCGCGACCGCTCATGCGATCGCCTCACACGGCATTCAACCGCGCCACGGGGGTTTGTCAAGGCTCCGCCAGCGGTTCTCTTGGGCGATCGCCGCCCCAGCGGAAAAAAACACCCCGGGGCGGTGAAGCCCCGGGGTGCGGTCAGGAACACGATGGGCGGGTCGGGCGCGGCGTAGCCGCATCGACCCGCGTGGAAATCACTTACGGGCAGGGGGAGCCGGCGACGACCTGCTCGAGGGCAGCGATGTCGTCCTGGTCCACGTTGCCGTCCTGGTTGAAGTCAGGATCGACCCCACCACCCAGGCAGCCGGGGTTGCCGGCGACGGCCTGAGACAGGCAGGCGATGTCGTCCTGATCGACGTTGCCGTCCTGGTTGACGTCGGGGTCGCAGGGCGACCCGCCGCAGCCGTTGCCGAGGGTGAGCGTCGCCCACCAGTTCTCGGTGTTGGTCCCGCAGACCGAGACGTTGGTGAAGTTCGTGGAGGCGATGAAGAAGACGTACTCGCCCGGGGGCAGGTTGGCGGCGGAGACGTTGAAGCTGGGGTCGCACGCCGTGTTGTTGCCCAGCGCGATGATCGAGATGTCGAAGGTCGCGCAGTCGTTGATCTGAAGGAGGTAGGCGTTGACCGGGATCTGCGCCTGGCCGGTGACGGTCACCGAGTCGACGTCGCCGAGCGTGAAGGTGAACCAGTCGGTGTCACGCGTGGTGTTCGGGATGACGAAGGTCGTGCCGATGATCGTCTCGCCGCAGGCGATGGGCAGGAACGACGGCGGGGTGCTGTTGCAGCCGGAGTTGATGGTGTCGGGGTTGTTGCCGCAGGCCTCGGCCTCGGTGGTCCCGCTGCCCGGCGGGGTGTAGGGCGTGGAGGGCGAGGACGTGAAGGTCACGACGCCCGCGCCGGACTGGCCCGCGAAGCCGGAGACGCGGACGAGGACCGGAACGCCGGCCGTCACGCTGGGGATCTCGATGCGGCTCTGGAGCCCGCACGCGTCATCGTTGCAGAGGACCGACGTGCCGCAGGCGCTCAGCACCTCGAGCACGGTGTCGTAGCCCGAGCCGCAGGTCTCGATCAGCCCGCAGCCGCTGTTCGTCGGGGTCCAGAGGTAGAAGATGTCGGGCGAGGCGGCCGAGCCGCCGCAGACGCCGGGGCCGTTCGCGAGAGCGCCGGTCGTGTCGAAGGAGATCGTGGCGTCGCCGGTGGCCTCGGCGTTGGCGCAGAGGTCGTTGGGCTGAGGACCGGGGAAGAGCTGCGCGATGTTCAGCACGCCAGCGCCGGTGTCGCCCTGCCAGCCGGCGACGCGGATGGTCAGCGGCACGCCAGCGGTGACGTCGAGCTGGATCCCGCTCTGCAGGCCGCAGAAGTCGTCGTTGCAGGCGATCTCGGCCGCCTGGCTGCAATCGGAGTAGGCCGTCAGGATGGTGTCGACGGCGGAGTTGCAGGTATCGATCTGGCACAGCCCGGTGAAGGTGGGGGTGTAGGTGAAGTAGATGTCCGACGAGCCGGGGTCGGCGCCGAACCCGCACGAGGCGAAGCCCTCGGTGCCGGTGCCGGAGTTGTCCCAGCTGAACGAGCCTTCGCCCACGGCGGTCGCGTTCGCGCACAGGTCGTTGGTGGCGGGGGCCAGCTCGGTGATCGTGAACGTGCCCGAGCCGCGCGCCGCCGACGACCAGGACGCGATGCGGACGATGACCGGCACGCCGGTCGTCACCGGGATCTCGACCTGGCTCTGCAGGCCGCAGGTGTCGTCGTTGCACGCGATCTCGCCGGCGAGACACTCGGACAGCACCGTGAGGGTGGTGTCCAGGCCCGTCTGGCCGCAGGTGTTGATGCGGGCGGTGCCGGTGAACGTCGGCGTGTAGAGGTAGAACACGTCGTAGTTACCGATCGGGCAGGTCACCGCGGCGTACTCGGTGTTCGCCAGCGTGTTGTCGAAGGCGTGCGTGCCCTCGCCCACCGGGGTGGCGTTGATGCACAGATCGTTCGGCGGGCCCGGGGGCGGCGGGGGTGGCGCGCCGGGGCTGAAGTCCAGCGTCCAGGAGTTCAGCGTGCCGACGTCGGCGCCGATGTCGTCGTCGATCACCAGGTCCCACGCGCCGTTGGAGTCCTGACCGTTGAAGCCGGCCAGGTTCGCCAGGAACACGCCCGGGATCACGATCGTGCCGGCCCAGCCCGGATCCCCGCCCTCGGGGCGGAAGTCGCCGGTGAACGGCGCGAGGCCCGCGGTGATCGACGTCGCGGCCGAGTCGATGAAGCGCGTGTTGGTGTAGTTGTCGCCGCTGCCGCCGTTGTCGGAGGTCAGGTGCAGCGTCTGGCCGTTGCGCACCAGAACGATGTCAAGATCGGCGTCCCACGTGTGCGTGATGTTGATGATCACGGCCATGTTCGAGATGCTCGTCGGGCCGCCGGTCACCGTGATGGTGTCCTGCACCGACGGGCCGGGCTCATCCGGGATCGCCAGGCCCGGCGACGACGTGTACTGCTGGCCCATGGCGGTGTTGAACCCCGCCAGTCCAGCGGCAGCGGCGAGGAACGCCGCCACCTTCATGCGATTCTGCCTCATTCGACACACCCTTTCTGAATCGGAAGACACGAGCGCCCCCACAAGAGACTCGCCGGACGCCGGCGTGGGAGCAGAAGCGCCCATTTGACACAAAATCTGCGCGAAGTCAAGCGATTGGCGGGAACATGTACTTGACCGTCTCTTTTCCAGTGGGAAATGCGGGTCGTCTGTCGCCCGGCCGCGCATCCAATCCCCAGGTCCGAAAACACAAACACCCCGGGGTGTTGCTCCCCGGGGTGCGGTCAGGAACTGCGATGCGACTGCGAAGTCGCTTTCAGATCAGTGCTTCCGTCACGGGCACGGCGAGCCGGCGACGACCTGCTCGAGCGTCGAGATGTCGTCCTGGTCGACGTTGCCGTCCTGGTTGAAGTCAGGATCGACCCCGCCGCCCAGGCAGCCGGGGTTGCCGGCGACGGCCTGCGCGAGGCACGCGATGTCGTCCTGATCGACGTTGCCGTCCTGGTTCACGTCGGGGTCGCAGGGCGCCCCGCCGCAGCCGTTGCCGAACGTGAGCGTGGCCCACCAGTTCTCGGTGCCCGTGCCGCAGACGGCGACGTTCGTGAAGTTGGTGGACGCGATGAAGAACACGTAGTCGCCGGCGGGAAGGTCGGCGGCGGTCGCGGTGAAGCCGGGGTTGCAGCTCGTGTTGTTGCCGGTGGCAAGGATGGTGATGTCGAAGGTCGCGCAGTCGTTGACGCGCATGATGTAGGCGTTGACGGGGATCTGCGCCTGCCCGGTGACCGTCACGCTGTCGGTGGCGCCCAGCGTGAAGCTGAACCAGTCGGTGTCACGCGTGGTGTTGGGGATGACGAACGTGGTGCCGATGATCGTCTCGCCGCACGCGATGGGCAGGTACGACGGCGGGGTGCTGTTGCAGCCCGCGTTGATGGTGTCGGGGTCGTTGCCGCAGGCCTCGGCCTCGGTCGTCCCGCTGCCCGGCGGGGTGTAGGGCGTGGAGGGCGAGGACGTGAACGTCACGGTGCCCGCGCCGGCGGCGGCGTTGAAGCCCGACACTCGGACGAGGATCGGCGTGCCAGCGGTGACGCTCGGCAGCTCGATGCGGCTCTGGAGTCCGCACGCGTCGTCGTTGCAGTTCAGCGACGTGCCGCAGACGCTCAGCACCTCGAGCACGGTGTCGAAGCCCGAGCCGCACGTCTCGATCACCCCGCAGCCGGTCGTGGTCGGCGTCCACAGGAAGAACACGTCGGGCGAGGCGGCGGAGGCTCCGCAGGCGCCGGGGCCCTCGGGCGTGGCCGTCGTCGTGTCGAACGCGAACGCGCCGTCGCCGACGGGCTCCGCGTCCGCGCACGCGTCGTTCGGCGGCGGGGGCGGGGGCGGGGGCGGGGGTACCGGGTCAAAGTCGAGCGTCCAGGAGTTCAGCGTGCCGACGTCGCCCCCGGCGTCATCGTCGATCACCAGGTCCCACGCCCCGTTGGCGTCCTGCCCGTTGAAGCCAGCAAGGTCCGCCAGGAACACGCCCGGGATGACGATGGTGCCGGTCCAGCCGGGATTTCCGCCCTCGGGGCGATAGTCGCCGGTGAACGGGGCGGCGCCCGTGGTGATGGAGGTCGCCGCAGCATCGATGAAGCGCGTGTCGACGAAGTTGTCCCCGCTGCCGCCGTTGTCGGAGGTCAGGTGCAGCGTCTGCCCGTTGCGGACCAGCACGATGTCGAGATCGGCGTCCCACGTGTGCGTGATGTTGATGGTGACGGCCATGTCCATGATGCTCGTCGGTCCGCCGGTCACCGTGATGGTGTCCTGCACGGAGGGACCGACCGAGTCCGGGATGGCGAGTGAGGGGGACGACGTGTACTGCTGGCCGTACGCGGTGTTGAACCCCGCGAGGCCGGCGACGGCGGCGAGGCAGGCCGCCGCCCGAGACCGAGAAATCATCATGGACACACCCTTTCGATGTGCTGCGCTCGCGGGCGTCCCCGAGGGTGAGTCCTGCCGCTGCCCGCTTTCGAGTTCCCCACCGCAATGGACCACGACTTGGGCGTGCGGCAACGCGAGCGCATCAATCTGCCGTTCAGACGACGCGTAACTGGTAAAACCCCGAGATCGCGGGACGTCCGGAGCCAGAGGCCGCGGCCGGGCGCGCCGTCCCCGCCCGGGCGCCCGCGTCGCTACCCTCGGGCCATGCTGATTTCCGTGGCATGGCTGCGCCGGTACCTGGACGCGGAGGTCTCCGCACCGGACATCGAGCGCGCCCTCATCGACGCCGGATTCCCGGTAGAGCACCGCGAGCCGCTCCCGGATGGCGACGTGCGTCTGGATGTTGAGGTCACAAGCAATCGCGGCGACTGCCTCTCGCACCTGGGGCTCGCGCGCGAGGCCGCCGCCCGGCTGGGGATCGGCCTGCGCCCCCCGGTCGGCCCGGCGTTGGTCGAAGGGCCCAAGCCGGTGTCGGGGGTGGCGTCGCTGGAGAACCTCGTGCCCGAGTCGTGCCCGTGGTTCACGCTGCGGGTGGTCCGGGGCGTGCGGGTGGGCCCGAGCCCGGCGTGGCTGCGCGAAGCGCTGGAGAACGCCGGGCAGCGGTCCATCAACAACGTCGTGGACGTGACGAACTTCATCGCGGGCGAGCTCGGCAACCCGTGCCACGCGTTTGATCTGGATGCGCTCGACGGGCGGGCGCTCGTCGTGCGCCGGAGCACGCCCGGCGAGACGCTCACGACGCTCGACGGCAAGGTGCGCACGCTGGCGGGCGACGAGATCGTGGTCGCCGACCGCGCCCGACCGCAGAGCCTGGCGGGCGTGATGGGCGGGCAGGCGAGCGAGGTCACCGAGCGCACGCGCGACGTCGCGTTCGAGATGGCCACGTGGGACCCGGTGGCGGTGCGCCGGTCGTCCAGGCGGCACGGGCTGCGGACGGAGGCGTCGCACCGGTTCGAACGCGTGGTGGACGCGCGGACGATCGACGAGGCCGCTCGGCGTGCGGCGGGGCTGCTGGCCGAGGTCGCCGGCGGGTCGGTCTGCGCGGGCGTGCTGGAGGGCGGGCGGCCCGTGCCCGGGCCGACGCGGGTGGTGCTGCGCCCCAGCCGCTGCCGCGCGCTGCTGGGCGTGGAACTGGGCGTCGACGAGATGGTGGGGGCCCTCGGGCGGCTGGAGATCGGCGTCGAGCCCGTGGGGCGCGCGGGCGAGTCGCTGGTGTGCACCATTCCCCCGTTCCGCCCGGACGTGACGCGCGAAGCGGACGTCATCGAGGAGGTCGCGCGGGTCGTGGGCTTTGCTCGCCTGCCGGTGCGCGAGCGCGTCGAGATCGCGGTGCGGCCAGCGCAGCCGACCGAGCGGGCGCGCCGGCTGCTGTCCGAGGTGCTGGCCGGGCTGGGCTTCTACGAGGTCGTGACGTTCAGTTTCACGGGCGAGAAGGCGGCCGGGGCGTTCTGCCCGCGGGGCGTCACGCCCGCGCGCGTCGACGACGAACGCCGGGGCGAGGAGCCCGTGCTGCGCCCCAGCCTGATGCCCGGGCTGCTGGCGTGCCGCCGGACGAACCAGCGCGCGTTCGTGCGGGTCGAGGGCGGCGTGCGCCTGTTCGAACTGGCGCCGGTCTTCGGCGAGCGCGACGGCGCGAGCATCGAGCACCGCGCGACGGGCCTGCTGCTCGACGTGCCGGTCCGCGGCAAGAGCGCGACCGTGGCGGACCTGCAGGCGGGGCTGCGCCTGCTGCGCGGCGCGGTCGACGCGCTCGCCGAGCGCCTCGCCGGCGCGACGGTCGAACTGACGCCCGGCGCGCCCGACCGGCCGGGCCTGGATTCCCGGGCGTTCGCGCGCGTCCTGCTGCGGGGCAAGGACATCGGCTGGATGGGGCTCATCGCCCCCGAGGCGCAGAAGATGTTCGACCTCGACACGCCCTGCGCCGCGTGCGAGCTCGACACCGACGCGCTGCTGGCGGCGTACCCGCCCGTCGCGACGGTGCGGGCACTCCCCGCGTTCCCGGGTATCGAGCGCGACATTTCGCTCATCGTGCCCGAGGCGACCACATGGGCCGCGATCGAGGCGGCGACCCGGCGCGCGGCGGGCGGGGGCGGGCCCTTCGAGGGCGTCGCGTTCGTCGGCACCTACCGGGGATCGCAGATCGGCGCGGGGCGCAAGTCGGTCACGATCCGCCTGTCGTACCGCGACGCGACCCGGACGCTCCGCCACGAGGAGATCGACGGCCCGGCGGGCACGCTCCAGGAGGCGCTCAAGGCGGCCCTGGGGGCGGAAGTTCGGGCGTGAGAAGCGGGGTTTTCCGGCGCGGCGCTCACTACGATCTGTCGGCGACGGGGGGTCCGTGCGCCGATGCAACCGAAAGGAGTCACCCATGCCCGTAAAGCCGACGCGCACCGCTCGCAGCACACCCACCGGCGCCCAGCAGCGCGCGGGTGCACGCGCCCGTCGCGCCGGCAAGGGGGCGAGCGGCAAGCCCGCGGGCGGCAAGTCATCGCGCGGCGTGGCGCCCGCGAAGTCCTCGAACGGGAAGGGCTCGCGCGCCGCCAAGGGCGCGTCGGCACGGGAGAGCGCGATGGATGTCAAGAAAATGCCGAGCGTCTCGCTCGGCCACGTGTGGGCGGGCGAGCGCGAGATCGGCGAGAAGCCCCTGGTCTGGGTCAACGGCCAGCTCGTCCCCAAGAACCGCGCCATGGTCAGCGTCTACGACCACGGGCTGCTCTACGGCGACGGGGTCTTCGAGGGCATCCGCGTCTACGGCGGCAAGATCTTCAAGTGCCAGAGCCACATCGACCGCCTCTACCGCTGCGCCGAGAAGATCCACCTGCGCATCCCCGTCTCGCCCGAGGACATGGTGCAGATCCAGCGTGACTGCATCGAGGCGAACGGGATCCGCGAGGGGTACATCCGGCTCGTCGTGACGCGCGGGTACGGCACGCTCGGGCTCGACCCGCGCAAGTGCCCCGTGCCGGGCGTCATCTGCATCGCCGACACCATCGCCCTCTACCCGCCCGAGTTCTACGAGACGGGCATGCGCGTGATCGTCGCGAAGCGCCCCAAGACGCCCATCGCCTGCCTGGACCCGCGCATCAAGAGCCTGAACTACCTGAACAACATCCTCGCGAAGGTCGAGGCCATCGAGGCCGGGTGCCACGAGGCGATCATGCTCTCGCCCGAGGGCTGGGTCACCGAGTGCACCGGCGACAACATCTTCGTCGTGAAGGACGGCAAGCTCTACACGCCGCCCCCGGTCAACGGCGAGAACGACCGCCTCGCGGGCGGGCTGCTCGAGGGCGTCACGCGCCGCTTCGTGATGGACGAGCTCGCCCCCGCGTGCGGGATCCCCGTCGAGGAACGCATGATGCGCCTGGAGTTCCTGCTCGAGGCCGACGAGATGTTCCTGACAGGGACCGCGGCGGAGATCATCGCCGTCCCGCAGGTCGACGAGACGAAGATCTCCGACGGCGAGGGCCCGATCACGCACCAGCTCCGCATGGCGTTCCGCGACGTGGTGACCGGCGACGACCTGCCGGAGAACTGATGCGGGGGTGTCAGGCGACGGCCGACTCGGGGCGCATCGGGGCCGCGAGCCCGGCGATGGCCTGGCCGGTGAAGCCGCGCGGGGCCGCGTTCAGTCGCCAGGCCTCGTGGAGAATGGCGCCGAACCGGGCGACGAACCCGGGGACATCGCACAGCGCCGAGCCCGCGGCCGCGGCGCGGACGCTCTGGCGCGACGGGCGCGCGCGGGCCAGGTCGCCCGCGAGACGCGCGTACCCGGGGGCGTCGGAGGCGACCCACTCCCCAAGGCCGCACGCCCGCAGGATCGACGCCGACACGCGCGACGCGTGCGTGTTGCCCGCGAGCGTCACGACCGGGACGCCCATCCAGAGCGCCTCGCACGTGGTGGTCGTGCCCGCGTAGGGGAAGGTGTCGAGCGCGATGTCGACCGCGTCATATGCGCGCAGGTGCGCCGCGTGCGAACGCTCGTAGGGCAGCACGTCGATGCGCGAGACATCGAGCCCGCGCTCGGCGAACCGGCGCTCGAACGCGCGGCGGCACTTGGCATCGGCCAGCCCCTTGCCCTTGAGCGCCAGCCGCGAGCCGGGCACCTGGGCCAGCACGTCCCGCCACAGGTCGAGCGTCGCGTCGCTGAGCTTGGTCGCGTTGTTGAACGAGCCGAACACGACGTGCGTTCGCCCCGGCGCTCCGGCGGCGGGCAGCGGTGCGTCGGGCGGGTCGAAGCACAGGAAGCACGGGTCGATGCGCAGCAGGCGCTCGCTGCTGAAGAGCGGCGCGCCCGCCGGGTCGGTCACGCCGTCCACGATGCGAAAGTCGATCGTCGGCAGGCCGGTGGTGTTCGGGTACCCCAGGTACGCGATCTGCACCGGCGCGGGGCGGGCGGCGAGCACGCCCGGTCGCGCGTTGCCGGTGATGCCGGCGAGGTCGATCAGGATGTCGACCGCGTCGGCGCGCACGAGGCGCGAGACCTCCGCGTCGGGGCGCGTCGCGCAGTCGCGCCACACATCAGCGAGCGTGCGCAGCGAGGCGGTGACGCCGTCGGGCTCGTGACCCACGTCGTACGCGACGACTTCGAACTGTGCGCGGTCGAGCCCGCGCAGCACGGGCGCGATGAACCGTGCGACGGGGTGCTCGCGGAAGTCCGGCGAGAGGAACCCGACGCGCAGACGCCGTCCGGGCGTGCGATCGACATTCGGCGCCGGCAGGCGTTCGGCGTGCGCCACCACGAGCCGCCCGTAGGCGAGATGCTCCTGGTACACGGCGCGCGGGTCGGCGGGCGTCGAGTTCAGCGAGAAGCACAGGCGGGCGCGCACGTCGGGATCGCCCGTCGCGAGGGCCGAGGCCTTGCGGTACCACTCGACGGCCTGCTTGGCCCGCCCCAGCCCCGCGAGGCACGAGGCGTACAGCGAGGTCGTGTCCGGCGCGTCGGGCTGCTGCTGGAGCGCCCGCAGGCACGACTCCATCGCGTCGACGAACAGCCCGGCCCGCAGCAGCATCTTCGCCAGCAGCACGTGCGCGGGCGTGTGGTCCGCATGGTCGCGCGCGATGCCCGCCATCAGGTCCACGCCTTCCGTGTGCCGCCCGCTGTCGAACACCGCCGTCGCGTGCTCCACGCGCGCGTTGGGCGGCGCGCCCGGCACGCTCGCCGCTCGCTCCAGATGGTGGATCGCCTCGACGAGCCGCCCCGACCGGGCCAGGCAGTGCCCCAGCAGGTACGACCCCGCCGCGTCGTCGCGGTGGCGCGCGAGGTACGGGCGGAGCAACTTCTCGGCCTGCGCGTACTGGGCCGAGATCACGAGGTCGGTGGCGCGTTCGATGAGTGTGGGCACGCCTGTCTTATCGGCCCGAGCGGACCCCGACCCCAGCCCAACTTCTCGGGCGAGTAGACTCCCCGCCTATGGCAATCGTGGGCCCCCGGCAGTACCAGCTCCGCCCGGACGGGATGTGCGTGGTCCGTTCGGCCACGCCCGACGACGCACCCGGCGTGCTCGAGTGCGCGATCGAGGTCTTCCGCACCAGCGAGCACACGCTGACGCAGGCCGACGAGTTCACGATGACGCTCGACCGCGAGCGCGAGTTCCTCGCCGAAAACCTCCGCGAGCCCGGCCTGCTGTTCCTCTGCGCGTTCGACGCGCGCGACCCCTGGGCGAACGCCCCCGCGCCCGGCGCGGGCGCGCACCCGATGCTCGGGCTGCTCAATCTCCGGCGCACATACCCCAAGCGCAAGGTGCGCCACGTGCTCGAGCTCGGGATGAGCGTGCGGTCGTCTCACCGCGGGCGTGGCGTCGGGACGGCCCTCATGGCGGCGGCGATGGACTGGGCCGCCACGCAGCCCGAGGTCGAGATGGTCACGCTGGGCGTGTACGCCGCCAACCTCGCCGGGCGTGCGCTGTACCGGCGCTTCGGGTTCGTGGAGTACGGCATGCTCCCGGCGGGCTGCAAGCACGACGACGGCACGCGCTGGGACCAGGTGCTCATGGTGAAGGTTGTCAAGCCCGGGATCGGGCCCTTTACTCGTCTTTGACAACCGAGGACGATGACGGCTCGATCACATCGCTCGCTTCGTAGTCGAGCCGCTGCGCCGGGGTGAGAAGCGACAGCATTTCGCCGCTCACCCGGACGCGGAGCGCGGACGCCTGCTCGAGGTACAGGTTCAGGGGCGATGTCCGACCGTCCGTGCGGCGTTCGTCGTCGAGGAGCACAAAGCGCGCCTGCTCGACCACGCCGGTGCGGGCCTGATCGAGCGCCTCGGTCCGGGCCTCGTCGATGATCGCCAGGGCCTTGCGGCGTTGATCCGGCGTGAGGTCCAGCGCGAGCACCTCGCGCACGACCGGGTACTTCTCCGGGCTGGCGAGGCTGCCGTAGGAGTCCCCGAGGGACCGCTCGATGACCTCCGTCACGAGCGCGTCGCCGAGACGAGGGGGAAGCGCTGCCACGAGCCGCTCGACGACGGAAGCGTGGGTCCGTTCGAGGTTTGCGTTGGCCGCCAGGAACTCATTCTGGATCTTCCGGCTGCGTGCGCGAGACTTCTCCGACCCATCGGACAGGAGCTTCACGTCCTCGAAGTACGCCCGCATGGCGCGCCATTTCCGGACGAGCGCCCCGTCGCTCTCGCGATCGAAGTTCTCGAGCAGGGCGGCGAGCGAGACATCCTGCGCGGGGTCGACGTCGTTCGCCCACAGGAACTGCCAGACATCCACGGGCAGCGACTGGACCGTCGTATACGCGAGGAGCGAACGCCGGTGCGCACGCTCGAACGCCGCGAACCGGGGCCTCTGATCGTCCGTCAGGATCGAGTACAGGTCATCAAGAAGCCGCTTCTCGACGCCGAGCGCGTCGCGTACGACCTGCGCCTCGCTCTCTTTCATCTGCTCGAGTGTCGGATCGTCGCGCACGGTGCGCAGGTGCCTGTTGATGACCCGGCGGAGCTCAACCCGAGCGCCCTCGACCAGCGCGCGGGCGGCGAACTGCTGATCGGCGGATGCTCCGACCACCCGCGTGAAAGTCTCCGCTGTGGTCGCGGGGACGACGGCCCTCACCTCCGCGTAGTCGACAAGCTCGGCGACGTACGGGCCGCCGGCCCTCAGCGCCCTCGGCCACAGGCACAGGAGGATGCAGACCGCCAGAAGATGTCGCGCACGAGCGTGCATTGTCGGATTGTTCGAGTCGGCGAACGTGTTGGATGAAACCGGACGTTGAATCCGCCGAGATTCTCAGCTCGGTCCAGATCGCTGCCATGTTGCCCCGGGCATGTCGCGGAGGTGAAGCAGCACCGCGCGCACGCCCCCGAGCGCGCTCGCGATCGCCGTCGGCGCGTCGTGCCCGCGCAGGAACTCGACGGTGAGGATCGGCGTCCCGCCGTCGACGCCGACGAGCGTGCCCAGCGACCCCGGCGTCGGGTAGCCCATGCTGGGCTCGACGCGCCAGCGCCCGTCGGCGGGCGCGGCCCCGGACACGAACGCGCTGGCGAGCGCCTCGCCCGGGCCGTCGAAGTTCACGAACGGCCCGCGCGCGATCGAGTGGAACACGATCACCACGTGCGGGCGGAATCGCGCGAGTTCTCCCGCGAGCGCGTTCGATTCGGGCTCGCTCAACGCCGCGGGCCCGCGCTGCAGCGAGGGCGAGAAGTTCGACGCCGGAAAGTTGCGGTTGAGGTCGACGCCCCGCGCGTTGCCCCGGCTCCGGGCCGCCGTGCCGTCCGGGTTCAGGTCGCGCACGACGCGGACGTGCGCGCCGGCGGAATCGCGCCCGAGCATCTCGACGAGCGGATCGACCGCGGGAAGCCCCTCGCGTTCGTTGCCGTGGATCCCGCCGACGATCAGCACCCGGGGCGGCATGGCGCCGGCGGGCGGGGCGATGGTCGTTGCCAGGATCGGCTGGCCGCGCACGGAAAAGCCCACCGGCTCCCAAACGCCGGCCGCGGCAGATGCTCGCTCCGCACGCGCGCGGGCGGCGCACCCGACGCACGGCATCAGGACGCCGGCGAGGAGCGTGGCCGCGAGCAGCAGCAGGTGGTATGGCGCGAGTGATCGCATGGAGGGGTCGAAGTGCCTGTGCGTGGGGCGGGAAATCACGTGACGTCCCGACATCACGCGCGTCCGTGCTGAAAGGTATTGAGATACGCCCGCCATGGTCCCACGTCCTCGCGCAGTCGCCACGCCAGCGCCAAGCACGCCTGCCGCACATGGTGCAAGTCGTGCGCCGCCCATGTCGCCAACAACTGCGATAGCGTCACCTCGCCCAGCGCCGGGTGCACGGCGCGACGGGCGAGGTCGGTCGGCGACAGTCGCAGCGCCCGGAGCTCGCGCAGCCCGTCGGCACGGAGCGTGGCGAACTCGTCGAGGAGATCGGCGAGCGGCGTGCCGCAGTCGGCGCGGATGGTCGCGTCGTGCGGGAACGGCTCGAACGGGCGCGAGGTGCCGTGCGCGAGGACGTGACGGATTCGTGGCATCAAGTCGAGTCGCTCGCCGGCGATGAGGTGACCGACGACTTCGTACGCACACCAGGTACCCGGGCCGTACGCACTGCGCACAGCGTCGTCGGGAAGATCACGGAGCAGCGCGCCGAGCACGGCGGGAGTCCGTTCGAGCGTTGGAAGCACGGCGTCGAGCACGGCTACACCCGCGGCCCGCTGTCGTCGAGCGATTCGAGTTCGTCCTTGTACCGCTCGCGCAGCGGCTCCACGACCTCGCGGATGAACCGCTCGGTCTGCTCGACGCTCCGCCCGACGTACTTCATGGGGTCCAGCACGCCGTCCCAGTTCAGTTCCGCCGCCAGCGGCCCGCCGCGAGCGGCCGACCAGAACGCGCGGTCGTTCCGAAGCCGCTCGAGCAGGTCGTTGTCGAGGCCCTCGTGCTTCACGCGGTGCCCGGCGGCCTGCGCGTGCACACGGATGAGTTCGTGGTAGTGCTGGCGGTCGCCACCGAGTTTCACGCACTCCATCAGGATGTTCTCGGTCGCCATGAAGGGCAGCTCGGCCATCAGGTTCCGCCGCACCATCGCCTCGTGCACGATGAGGCCCGACGCCACGTTGTGCATGAGGTCGAGCGCGCCGTCGAGGGCGAGGAAGGCCTCGGGCAGCGAGAGACGCCGGTTGCTGCTGTCGTCGAGCGTGCGTTCGAGCCACTGCGTGGCGGCGGTGTCGTAGGCGTTGCCGACGAGGTTCATGACGAAGCGCGTGAGGCCGCAGATCCGCTCGCAGCGCATCGGGTTGCGCTTGTACGGCATCGCACTGCTGCCGATCTGCTTGTCTTCGAACGGCTCGTCGAGTTCCTTGCGGTTGGAGAGGAGGCGGATGTCGGTGGCGATCTTGTGGAGAACGGCGGCGACAGTGGCAAGCCGCGAGAGCACGATCGTGTCGTGCAGACGCGGATACGTCTGCCCCGTGAACTGGTACATGTCGTGCCAGTCGGTGTCGTTGTCGAAGAGCGACTTCATGAATCGCGATTCGAGTTCATCCACCCGTGCTCTCTCGCCCCCAAGTAGTGCGAGGAACGACGCCTGTGTGCCCGTCGCACCCTTCAACCCCCGCCCGCCGCACACAATCTCTGCGGCTCGCTCCCGAAGATTCTCGTGCGACAAATCTAGTTCGTACGCCCACTGCACCGCGCGACGCCCCACCGTCAGCGGCTGAGCCGGTTGATAATGCGTGTATCCAAGCGTGGGAAGATCGTGATGCGAGCGAGCAAACTCCCCGAATGCGAACACGGCTCGGTCGATCTTCTCTCCGATGAGAAAAAGAGAGTCCCGCAGGATCAGCAAGTCCGCATTGCACACAACATCCTGGCTCGTCATCCCAAGGTGGATGATGCCCTTGGCCTCGGGGCATGAGTCTCCCAGCGCGTGGACGTGGGCCATGACGTCGTGCCGCAGGTCGCGCTCGTACTTCTCGGCGAGGCGAATCTCGTCGTCGGTGATGCCGACGGTGCCATCGGGGTTCTTTCGCTCCACCACCGCGCGGAGTTGCTCGACCTGCTCCTCGCTCACAGGCAAGCCCAACTGATGCTGCGCCTGCGCGACGGCGAGCCAGATCCGCCTCCAGGTGTTGAACTTGTGCCGGGGCGACCACAGGCGCAGCATCGCCGGGCTGGCGTTGCGGCTCGCGAGCGGGGACGTGTAGGTGTCGTACGGGCTGGCGCTCATACCCGGCGCACTCTAGGAGCCGCACGGCGTGGCGGGGGCGCGAGCGCCGATCGGGAGCACCCGAACGCCGTACACAGAAACTTCACTTGGTGTCCGGCGGGCCCTCGGGTATTCTGGGCGGCGCGTGCGGGGGCTGAGGAGGTATCACGATGATTCGCACGGTTCCGTTCTCCGTGGCCGCCACGATCCTGGCGATGGTCTCGCACGCGCACGGGCAGTCGTTCGAGACGATCGCGCCCGACGCCGGCTTTGACTACGCGGTGGTGCAGGACATCAGCGACAATGGGCAGTTCGCGCTCGTCTCGCTCCAGAACTCGCAGACCCGCCCGACGATCCCCTTCTGCTACGTGCTCGACCTGACGAACGGCACGCGGCGCGACCTGGTCGATCCGCTCGGGCGCGACCTCAACGCGCTCTCGCTGAGCGCGGACGGCTCGGTGGTCGTCGGCTACGTCGGGGGCGGGCCGGGCGGCGCCACCAGCGCCTTCGTCTGGGGCGAGAGCGGCTTCCTCGAGATCGGCGGGCTCTCCGGCGGGAACATCTCGTACGCCACCGGCGTCTCGGGCGACGGCTCCATGGTCGTCGGCCTCACGGGCGCGAACTTCGGCGATCCGTACCAGCAGGGGTGGCGCTGGACCTCGACGGGCGGCTTCGTTCCCCTCGACGACATCGGCGATGACATGCTGATCTTCTCCTCGGTGCAGGGCGTCTCGGCCGACGGCACGGCCGTGGTCGGCTTCGGCACCATCGGCGACTTCGACCCCGACACCGACGACTTCCAGCGCGGGGCCGCGTGGTTCAACGGCGGCGTCATGCCCACCGACCTGGGCATCCTCCCCAACCCGTTCAACGTGGGTATCGAGGGCTTCGCCGCTTCCGCCGACGGCTCGGTCGTCGTCGGCCTGGGCTCCACCACGAACGCCGGCGGGGAGTTCATCAACGTCGGTTTCCGCTGGACCCAGCCCGGCGGGCTCCAGGCGATCTTGCCCCCCAGCGGCACGCCCGCGATCGCGTCGTCGTACATCTTTGATTGCTCGCTCGACGGCAACACGCTGGTGGGCTACACCATCGCGGGGGGCGTGAGCACCTGGGACGGGCTGGTGTGGACCCCCGGCGACGGCAGCCGCGCACTCCGCACCATCCTCGGCGACGCCGGCGTCATGATCCCCACCAACATCCGCGTGCGCGAGACCTTCTGCAGCGGCGACGGCACGATCCTCGGCGGCTGGTGCTACGACACCACGACGCAGAAGTACTTCGGCTACATCGCCCGCCTGTCCGCCGGTGCGCCCTGCGATCCCGACGTCAACGCCGACGGCAACGTCGATCAGGACGACATCGCGTGCCTCTCGCAGGCGGTCGGTGGCTCGCCCGAGTGCCTCGGCGCGGGCGTCGACCCGGACTTCAACCAGGACGGCAACGTCGACCAGGACGACATCGCGGCCCTCGAGCAGGTCGTCGCCGGGTCCGAGTGCCCCTGAGCACACCTCGCACGCGCGGCTGAGAACCGGGTCGCCCGCCCGAGAGCGTTCGAAAACGCGATACGCACAGCCGTATCACCCGCACGCTCCCATGCGTGCGGGTTTTCATTGCGCGGATGTCCGTGAAGGTCCGAAGAATGCACATGCACAACGCCCGCGGCGGGCGGCCGTGCGCTGGCTCAAAATCAAACCGGCGATCGAGCCGGCGCTACCGCACGGACGCCGTCGTCGCCAGACGCGTGCGGATGTTGTCCAGCACGTTCATGAAGTTGATGTACGAGTCGTAGGGCGAGTCGTACGGGTTGAAGTACTTGTGCACGTCGCCGTCGGCGAAGTACTTCGTGCACATGTAGTAGAAGTGATCGCTGGTGGTGAGCTTGCGCCAGTCCTCGAGCAGGTGTGCCGCGTGGGCTTTCTCCTCGGCGTCGCCCTCGGCGTTGGCCCGCTCCACGCGCGCCTTGATCTCGCGCTCCAGGCGGTACGTCTCCTCGAGCGCGTTCCACTGCATGGCGTTGCCGCGCCACGCAGTGAGGTCGCGCTCGGTGTCGGCCCACGAGATGTACTCGTGCACATCGTACTCGCCGACGGGCGCGAACTGGTCGATCGCCTCGCCGGGCGTGATGAAGTGGTTCTGCCCGGGCGCCACGTCGAAGACGGCCTCGGGCAGCTTGCTCAGGAAGTTGAAGATCCCCGTGTCCGCCCACTGGTGCTCGCCGAACGTCTCGTAGTCCATGAACAGGTTGCACAGATACCCGTCGCCGTTGATCTGGTGCACCCACTGCGCGAACTTCTCGGCCGAGAGCGGCCACTCGGCCCAGCCCCGGTTGCTGAACCGGAACGCGATGTCGTCGCTCAGGCGGTAGTTCTTCAGCAGCAGCCCGAAGGGCTTGTCGCCCCGCCCCGTGGGCTTGCCGCTCGGCTGGTACACGAAGTTCGGCGAGCGGAACCCCAGGTGCCGGTCCACGCCCTCGCAGATCATGCCCTTGAAGCGACGCCCGCCGTCGGCCCCGCGCATCTGGCTCACGTGCCACGCCAGATCGTTGTTGTAGATCAGTTCCGTGTTCCGGAAGACCGACGGCGTCTGCCCGAACAGGTGCTGCACCTTGCGCGTGTGCATCTCCACCTGCTCGTTGAACTCCGTGCGGCTGTAGATCCCCGCCAGCGAGTGGTAGTACGTCTCGCCGATGAACTCGCAGCAGCCCGTCTTCGCGAGGTCCTGGAACGTCGTGATCACGTCCGGCGCCCAGCGCTCCAACTGCTCCAGCACCACCCCGGTGATCGCGTAGCTGACGCGGAAGTTGCCCTTGTGCCGGCGCACGAGGTCCAGGATCAGCTGCGTCGCCGGTCGGTAGCACTTGTCCGCCACCTTGCGGCAGATCTCCGCGTTCTTCGTGTCCTCGAAGTAGAACGGGTCCGCGTCAAAGACGCTGTACCGACGAAGACGGAACGGCTGGTGCACCTGAAAGTAGAAGACGACGCTCGCCATGTCCGCAGTGTACGCGATCGCCGCCCGCGCCGTGCCGCTCAGAGCCGCCTACCACGGGCATGGATCGCCCGCGATCGTCGATCCGAGGGCAAGCACGTCATCCTGATCGACGTTCCCGTCCTGGTTGAAGTCCGGGTCGGCGCCGACAGCCAAGCACGTCAAGGTGCCGCCCACGGCCTGCGCGAGACACTGGAAGTCGTCCTGGTCCACATTGCCGTCGCCGTTGTAGTCCAGCCCGCAGGTGCCCGAGTAGCAGTAATCGATGCATCCATCCCCGGGGAAGAGGTCCAGCGACGGATTCTGCGCGATCTCAGTCACATCATCGATACCGTTGTCGTTGCAGTCGGAGAGAAGCTCGAACACGTACTCGAAGTCCGTCACCAGCGGCGGATTCGGCTCCACGAGCGTGTCGTCACAGAGCAACGGGCGGAGCGAGTACACGCCGTCGTCGCTCGCGGTTGTCACCGGGCGGATGCGGTACACGCCGGGGAGCAGGCGCCGAAGGTTCGACCCGCGGATCTCCACCTCGCGCGACGCGGCCCCCGTGCTGCTGCGCGTCAGGAACGCGGCGGTGGCGCGTTCGCTCAGCACGCTCGGCGTGCCATCGGCGCGGATGGTGACCGGGCTCGCCGACGTGTGGTCCACGCGCACCGGGCCGTAGAACCGCAGGGTGATGTACTCCTCCTGGCCGGCGATGCGTCCGCAGAACTTCGAGTTGAGGATCTCCGGCGGGGAACTCGGCGTATTTGCTGGCGAGCAGTCCTCATCATGCAATCGGAATCGCACCTGCCCGACGGCCCCGCCGCCGATCGAGGCGGACGTCTGCGTGTAATCCGGCTCCGGCACGAGCGTTGTTGTCCCCACCACGACGTTGCCGACCCACGACCCTCCTCCATTCGAGGCATTCACGATGATCTGGCCCTGAAGGCCGTTGGCCGGAAGTTCGATAGCGCCGTTGAAGCCCTGGACTGGCGGGTTCGACAGCGAGCCGCCGATTCGAAGGATGCGGCCATCGGGAAACACGCCGCCGGAGACTCTGAACCCGCCCGCCGTCGTGTTCTCGGCGATGATCACATCGGCGTCGAGGTCACCGGCAAGGGCGTAGATTCCGGCCGTGTTCTGGCCCGTCAGCAACTGGAACGATCGAACATGCAGGTCGCCGACGATCGGGCCGGCATTGGCCGCAAGGCGGCGGATGCGCGGACGGACTGTGGCGCCCGTTGGCGCACCGATACTCGCATATACGGCGTCCGCGTCGATCGACCCGATGTCGTCCCGCACGCGGATCGTCACCGGCGACGTGGGCGTGCCGATGTCGCCGCCGAAGACGGAGATGAAGTCGGCCTTGCCATGCTCGACCGTGATGTCGCCGAAGATGCCGCCGGGCGTGGCGACCGACCCGCTGCGCAGCGACAGGAGGTCGCTGACTCCGGATGTGTGCGATTCACACGTGATGTCTCCGAGAATCTGGCCGTTCACCTGAAGAAAGGTGACTTTGTGGATGCGCATAGACCCGAGGTTGTTCAGTACACGCCCTTCGGTGAGTGTCACATGGCTCGTGCTCGTGCCGATGTCGATGTCTCCAACGGATCCCACGAAGGCACTTGTCGAACCGATCGTGAACGAGACCGGCGCCGCCGAATCGGCCCGCACCGTGATCGACTCGATCGTATCAGTCGTGGCCCCGCCGATTGCAAACGACGCGGAACTCCCCGCAAAGGCCGACTCTACGACCAGTTCGACCGTGTAGGTCGTCAGCCCGGTCTGCGTCACGGTTGCGTACGCGTGTGGGTCGCCGGATGGGTTCACGCCGACGGAGACCACCGCGGACGAAACACTCGACGACAGTACTAGGACACCGAGCGTTATCGCCTTCCGCATCTGAACCTCCTTCGTGATGTGTACAGCAGCACAGACAAAACGAGAACGCCCGCAGTCCCCGGAGCGGGCACGACCGAGGCTACTCTGAGCCCGAAGCCCCACTGCTCCGGAGTTAACCCATGGATTTTGTCGATTCGGTCCCAGTAATCCACGTCCGTGTACGAGTTGTCCGACCCCCGCGCCGGTCTCACACCGTTGGGGAACGCGCCCTCGAGCCACTCCGTCACGCCGCCCGACCCATCGAGCAACCCCCACGGGCTCTGCGCGTTCGGGTACGAACCCACCGGGTAGATTCGGAACGTGCCTTCGTCGTCGTACACCCCCGCACCGGTCTGCGCGCCCGCCGTCCCCGGCATGCCCCCCACCGGCGGCGTGTCGCTCGCGTGCGGGTAGAGCCAGTAATCACCGATGCCCGGGCCAAGTTTGTTCGGGTCCCAGTGCATCGCCTTCGTCCACTCATCGAGGTTCGGGATCCAGAACATGGCTCCCGGCGAACGCACCACTTGCCCGCCGTACGGATTCGTCGGGTCCGCCGTCCACGTCGCGCTGTCGTAGGCGCCACTCTCGAAGGCCCACGCCTCATTCACTTTCCCATTGTGCAGCCAGTTGCAATACCGGGCGGCGTACCACCAGCCCATGTCCGCCGCGGCGTCGAGCGCGTCGGCGAGTACTTCCCACCGGTAGCCGCGCGGGTCGCCGGAGTCCGGAATACGGATTAGATGCCTGCCGCCGAGCGACGCGGCCAGCGACCCCTGCACCGGGTTGAACCGCGAGTACGCGTCTACAAACTCAAACCACTGCGTCGCGGTGATCTCGGTACGCGTCAGACGAAACTCGTAATCGACGCGCCCGGCCTCGGGAATCCCGTCCCGCGGGAACCCGGGAAACCGATCTCCCGACGCCGCCGGGTTGCCCGGATCTCGAATCGCCCGCCACTCGAAGCCGTAGTCCGGTACGGGCTGGGCCTGTGCAACCGGCGCAGCGAGTGCGACGGCCAGGGCGGCCAGCCACGCGAGGACCGTGAAGCCAAGACGTGATGCGCCGTCAATGCCGCGCCTGCACGCGCCGAGTGCGACGATCGTGCCGCTGGACCGATGATGAGCCGATGAATGCTTCATGGGGTGACTCCGTTGTACCTCATTCGCATCGGCACATGTACCGCGAACGCCGCAGACTCGCGCGACTTCACGAAGACTTCACCCTGAACGTGGCCGCACGTCGTGACGTGCTACGTCTTCACGCTCGACATCGCCGCGGTCGCTAGCGGCACGAGGATCAGCACCGGCACGAACACGCCCAGCCACGCCGGCAGGCCCGGCACCGCCGCCGTCACGCCCACGCCCGTGCCGAGGATCGCGCCGAACGCGACGGGCGCGCACTTGATGCTCTGGCGCAGCAGGCCCGTGGGCTCACGCCGCAGGAAGAACGGCAGGCACACCAGCAGCGTCAGCACGTTCGCGAGCATGATCGCGTACCGCCCCGAGCGGATGCGCTCCAGCGTTTCGATGCGCTGCGTGGGCGGGCGCGGCTGGGCCTTGAGGCGATCCACCAGTTCCGTCAGGTGCGCGCTCGACAGGTTGTGGCTGTATCCCTCGAAGCGGCGTAGGCGCATCGCGGTGGGGTCGAGGTCGGTGTCGAGGCGCGACAGAGGCGTGGTCACACGCCGCCCGCTCGCGCCGAGGTCGCCGGGTGTTTCGACGACGCCCGCGTCGAGCTGCCAGTGGTCGCCGGCCCATGTTGCTTTCTGCGCGGTGATGCGCCGCGTCATGAGCCCGCGCCCGTCGCGCTCCCACACCCACAGCCCCTCGACGACGCCCGCGTCCAGGTCCACCCGCCGCGCGTAGAACAGGCGTCCCGCGCCGTCGGCCGTCAGGGGCTGGCGCGTCTCGCCCAGCCCGCGCGTGCCGGCCTCTTTCTTGTCGCGCGTGAGCATCGGCGCCAGGCGAGGCAAGATCACCTCCGCGTTGATCGCCTGCAGCGTGACGACGCCCAGCGCCACCAGCACCAGGGGCCTGGCCGCCCGCTGCAGGCTGATGCCCCCCGCCAGGATCGCGACGAACTCGCGGTGGCGCACCATCTGCGCGCACGTGAAGCCCATGCCGCCGACGATCACGACGCCCGCGAGGTAATGGAACAACTGGAAGAGCCGGGGCCACCACAGGTCGAGCACGAGCGCGAACGCCAGCAGCGCCTCGCGCACGCGGCTCTTCTCCCAGCCGCGCTCGCGCGCGATCCTGCCGGCGATCTCGATGAACTCGTCGAAGTTCAGCGAGAAGTCGATCACGATGATCACCGAGAACAGGAAGGTGAACAGCATCGCGATGTTCACGATGTAGTGCCACGCGATGTACCGGTCCAGCGTCCTCATGCCGCCCGCCCTTCGCCGAACCGCCCGCACAACGCCGCCGCGATGACACCGCTGAGCCACGCGGCGACGTACACGTCGGTGGCGAAGTGGGCGCCCGTCAGCAGGCGCGACACGCCGCAGCCGATCGCCAGGGGGATCAGCACCCAGCCGCTGCCGGGCGCGACGCGCGCGAGCACGAACGCCGCCCCGAACGCGACGCCCGCGTGGCTCGACGCGAGCCCGTAGTTGCCGCCCCCGGCGAGGGCCTCGAACGGGTAACCCCACACGTACGCGCCGTCGGCCACGCCGTTGTTGATCGGGCGCTGGCGCGCCACCACCACCTTGAGCAGTTCGGCCAGCCCGCCCCCGAGGAGCGCCCCGAGGATGGTGAGCGCGCCCCGCCGGGCCGCGTGCGCGGGTCGGGCCGCGTGCATGCGCCGGGCCGCGGCGTCGCACGCGATGAGCACCGCGCCCACGGCGATCCACGTCGGTGCGTACCCGAGCGCCCGCAGGAACTGGTACCAGTCGCGCCGCTCGAGGCGCGGGCGGTCCGCCACGCGCAGGGCCTCGAAGATCGCGCGATCCAGCAGCGTCAGCACGATGAGCCCGAGCAGGAACGCCGCCGCCAGCAGCAGGCGTCGGCGACGGCGGACGCGCCGGTCATGGGGCGTCAGAAACCTCACGGCAGCGGCTCCGGCACGGGCTCCGGCACGCGATCGGGCGAAGGCCCTTGCGCCGGCCCCGCTTTTGGATTGGTCGTGAGATCGCGTCCCATCGCGGGGTTGCGGTCGAAGCTCGTGAACAGGAAGTCCTCGCCGATGAACACCGGGCGGTCCTTCTTGCCGTCGGCGTCCAGCCGGCCGATCTCGCGCACGCGTGCGAACACCAGCGACCAGGCCTCGCGCGTGCCGCCGAGCATCACGCTCGGGCGCCCGCGCAGGCCCAGGTCTCGCCGCAGGTCCGTGTCGGGCCAGTAGTCGTACTGCGTGTGCCGCCCCCCGAGGATCACCGATGTCGCACAGTAGACGACGGGATGCCCGGGCAGGTAGAAGGCCATCTGGCTCGCCCGCCCGTAGTGCATCGCCACCACGAACGGCTCCGCGCCCGTCTCATCGCGCACCTCCGCCCGCAAGCGGTCCACGTGCGCCGCCATGCGCTCCGCGCCCGTGAAGCGGTGCACCGGGATGTACCGCCCGACCCGCGGCAGGCGCGCCAGGAGGTCCAGTCGCAGCGAGCCCACCGCGACCACGAGGCCCCCGCACAGCAGGATCATCCACAGCACCTGCGTCGGCGTCTCCGGGCGGCGCACGAGCACGCCCATGCGGGGACGCGGCGAGGGGCTCGCCCGCCACGCGCGCACCCGCGCGAGCCAGTCGTCCATGCCGCGCAGCACCCGCCCCGCCGCCAGCGGCACGAACGTCAGCCCGCCCGCGAGCGCCCAGTTGCCCTCGGGCTCGGTCAGGAAGCTCACGAGAAAGTAGAACAGGAACACCGGCATCCCCATCGCCGCGAGCGCGCCCTCGCGCCGCCAGCGCGCGGGGTCGGCCGTGCGCGCCCGCCACGCGTCGAGCGCGCCCAGCACCCCGAGGATGAGCACCGGGCCCAGCAGCGCCGCCTGCGTGCCCAGGAACGACAGCGTCCACAGGGGCGAGTACGACCACCCGTCGCGCCCCTGCGTCACCGGCATGTCCCCGCCCTTCACGCCCAGGTGCCCCAGCAGGTGCGCGATCGTCGCCCAGTCGTTGCGCGCGTTCCACACGATGACGGGCAGCAGCCCGACCGCGCACAAGGCGGCCCCGCCGAGCATGGCCGGCACATGCCGCCGCACCCGCAGGCCCGTGACGTTCGCCGCCGCGAACACGCCCAGGGGGAGCAGCAGCGTGGTGTACTTGAACAGGCAGCCGACGCCCACCGCCGCCCCGAGCACGAGCCACCCGCGCGGGTCGTCGCGCACCAGGGCCCGCCAGGCGCCCCAGGCGCCGATGGTCCACGCGGCGGTCAGCGGGCCGTCGATCGTGACGATCAGCCCGGTGATCTGGAAGATGGGCGTGAGCATGAAGCACGCCGCCGCAATGAACGCCGCCCGACGATCGGGGATGGCCCCGTGCGCCAGCATCGCCACGCCCGCGCCCGCGATCGCGCCGCAGACGACCGCCGGCAGGCGCACGGCCCCTTCGACATCGCCGAAGAGCTCCGTCGCCCCGCGGATCGCCCAGGCGATGCCCGGCCCCTTGGTGTAGTAACTGAGCGCCAGCCGCCGGCTCCACTCCCAGTAGTGCGCCTCGTCCTCGATGAGCGAGTAGGGACAGAAGAAGAACAGGTACACCAGGCGCGCCGCCGTCACCAGCACGATGAACCACGCGGCGCTGCCCGCGCGCCCGGCCCACCGCGCCCACGCGCCGACCGGCACCGCTCCCAGCGAAGAATCGCGCACGCAGGGATCTCCGCTAGTGGCGCGCCAGGCGCCGGTACACCCAGAACGTGAAGAGCGCGAGCCCGCCCACCCCGCTCCACATCAGGATGAGCCCGGGCGCGCCCTGCTTCACCGTCACCTGCTGCCCGCCGCTGATCGTCACCAGGCACGCGAGCGCCGGGAAGAACGAGAACAGGTACACCGCCAGGGGCGAGCGCGTGGACAGGCGCAGCGCCATCACCGCCCCGCACAGCACCATCACCGCGCACGACGCCGCCAGCGCCAGGCGCTCGTGGCGCTTCGCCATCACGTCGTGGTCGAGGCGCTTGAGCGCCCCCGACAGCCCGTGCGGGCCGTACATCTTGTCGCGCAGGTCCGGGTCCGCGTCCGGGCCGTCGCCCCGCGCCCGCGCCACGTTCAGCAGTTCGCGCGAGCCCATCGCCAGCAGCTCGCGCAGCGCCGACTCGCGGGGCTCGAGCCCGGCGATCGCCATCGTCGGCCGGGCCGCCGCCCCCGCGCCCGCCTGCACGCCCTCCAGCTCCAGCCGCAGCCGCACCCGCGGGTCGAGGGCGGCCTGCTGGTCCTCGAACTCCAGCCACCCCCCCGCCGCGCGGATCGCGTCTTCGCCCCCGCCCGCCTTGGTCGTGCGGACCTCGATCGCGCCGCCCGCCGGCGCCGCCAGGCGCAGGCGCCCGTCCTCTCGCGTCACGTCCCCGGCCCGCACGCGCACCGACCCGCCGCGATCGTCCGCGAGCTCCACCCCGCCCGCGTCGCGCAGCACCGCCTCGATGGCCTCCCCCGCCCGGACGCGCGCGAGCGTGAGCGCCAGCGCCTTGCGCTTGGGGTCGATCCAGTTCAGCCGCTCGGGGGTATCGCGGATGGTCGCGAGGTCGCGCCAACTCAGGAACTTCACGTTGTCGCGGAAGGTGTTGGGCACCACCCAGCTCACCCGCGTGTCGGAGAACACGCCGATCCCGCCGCTCTCGCGCGCCGCCACCACGTCCGTGAGCTCCAGCACCACGCGCGTCCGCCCCTCGTCATCGCGCGACGCCGGCAGGTCGCTGTCGGCGCTCGTCGCGCCGGGGAGCAGCCACAGCGTGGCCCGGGCCGAGGTCACCTCCGTCGTGGGCGTTCCGTCGCGCAGCTCCACCGCGCCGAACCCGCTCAGGAGCAGCGCGTCGAGCACGCCGTCCTCCGGGCGGACGTTCTGCACCCGGTCGGCGTGGATCATGACGTTCCCGAACGAGACCGACTGCCCCCGCGCCACCTGCTGCCCCACGAGGCGCGCGACGTCCACGGTGATGAGCCGCTGCATCTCCATCAGGAACCGCGGGATGACGATCTCGTTGAGCGTCGAGAGCAGCAAGGCGCAGCCGATGGCGACCCCCGCCGCCGGCGCGAGCACCGCGCGGTGCGACAGCCCGCCCGCGTACGCCGCCGTCGCCTCGAGGTCGGTCGCGATGCGGTGGTAGACCAGGGTCGAGGCGAACCCGCCGGCGAAGGGCAGCGCGTACGCGAGCATCGGGGGCATCGCCAGCAGCACGAAGCGCAGCGCGTCGGCCGAGGACAGCAGCCCGTCCGAGATCGGCTTGATCGCGCCCGCGAAGGCGATGATGGTGACGAGCACGCCCGCCGTCAGCGACAGCAGGCGAAGCAGGTCCGTCGCGTATGACAGCCAGAGGGTGCGCGGGAGCCGCAGCATGAGCGGGCATCGTACCGCCGCCGCGCTTACTCGCGCTCCACCACGTGCCCGTACGCCGGCACGACAATCGTCCGCCCGCCCACCCGCACGCCAGCGTCCGTCCCGCCCAGGTTGATCGCCACCAGGCGCGACCCCTCCCCCGCGAGCGACCGGCGGAACACCCACACGCCGGGGTCGTCCACCGCCACCGTCTCGTACGACCCCCGGCGCAGCACGATGTCCGCACGCCGCGCCCGGACGAGCGCCCGGTACGTCTCCAGCAGCGACCCCTCGACCCCCGCCTGTTCTTCCACGCTGCGCCCGTCGTGATCGTGCGAGTACCGCTTCTCCCACACGCCCGCGTGCAGGCGCGCGTAGTCGGGCATCGGCGCGCCGTGCGCCGCCAGCCACTTCATGGGCTCACGGCGCGGAATGTCGTTCGCGTCGGACCCGAAGTTCCCCGCCTTTCCGAGCATCCCGATCTCATCGCCGTAGTACAGCACGGGCGGGAAGGGCTGCAGCAGCAGCACCGCCGCCGCCGCCCTCGCGCGCCCCAGCGTCTCCGCCCGGTCCGCGCCGATCGCGCTCGCCAGCCGGTCCACGTCGTGGTCGCCGATGATCGCCAGGAACGTCCGCCCGGGTGGGCACTCGCGCACCGTCCGCTCCATCGCGTCGATCAGGGGCTTGGCCTTCCCGCGCCGCAGCGCCTCGCGCGCCGCCATCTCGAACACCTTCGTGAACGCCGCGTCGTGCGCGTTCGCGCCGTCGCCGGTGGCCAAGAGGTCCGCCCCGCTGGTCTCCCACTTCGCCTGCTCGGCGAAGGTGAACACCTGCGGGTTCACCGTCTCCAGCCCCGCCCGCCAGGCGCGCCAGAAGTCATCGATGTTGTACCCCAGCCCGTCGGGCCCCTTGTCGTACCGCGCCCAGACATGATCGAGCCGGTACCCCGCGATCCCGTCGGATACATCGCCGTCGCCGTTGGGGTCCAGCCAGCGCTTCGACCAGCCGATCACCAGGTCGCGCGCCCGCGCATCGCGCAGGTCCCAGTTCACGAACCCGATGCGTTCGCCCGTCCACGTCCGGAACGAGTACCCGGTGAACTGCGTCCGCCCCGCGTCGGTGTACGCGAGCATCCCGCCGTCGGGGTGCTCGGGCGCGCCCCGCGAGTTCGTGAAGTACGCCGAATCCTGCGAAATGCCGTACGCCACGAGATCCACGTACACCTTGATCCCGCGCTGCCGCGCCGCCCCGACGAACGCGAGAAACTCTTCCTCCGTCCCGAACCACGGGTTGATGCGGTCCGCCTCGCCGTGCTGATACCCGTGGTACGCGCGGCTCGGAAACACCGGGTTGATCCACACCCCCGTCACGCCCAGCGATTCCAGGTACGCCAGCGAGTCGATCATCCCCGCGAAGTTGCCGAAACGGTGCTCGCGCGCGACGTCCGGAACCGCTCCCGCCGGCTCGCCCCACCGCCACGCGATGGGCATGAAGTGATAGAACACGTCGTCCCGCGCGTCGTACGCGCTGGGCGTCCGCGGCATCGGCCGCGCGCGCTCCGGCGCCGGCGCCGCCCCCGGCTGCCCGCCGAACACCACGCCGCCCGCCAGTGCGCACAGAATCGCCCACGCCCGAACCGGTCCGGTTGCTCGCATCATGCGGCGCAGCCTACCAGCCTGGCCCGATCACGGGCAGCCCGCGCCCGCCACCGCCTGCGTCAGCGCCTCGATGTCGTCCTGGTCCACGTTCCCGTCGCGGTTGAAGTCCGGGTCCGCGTCCGAGCACGTCGGGTCGCCCGCGACCGCCTGCGCCAGGCACGACACGTCGTCCTGATCGACATTCCCGTCGCGGTTGAAGTCCGGATCACACCCGGGCAGCACCTCGACGACCACCTCGTCGGTGTCGCTCCCGCCGTCGTCGTCGGTCACGAGCAGCGTCAGCGTGTGCACGCCCACCGAGAGCGGGAAGTTCGCCATCGCCGACGGGCCCTGCGCCAGCACCGTCGAGCCTTCCGACCACCGGAACTCGACGATCGTCCCGTCCGAGTCCGTGCTCGCCGAGCCGTCGACGAACACGATCTCGCTCCCCGACCCGTCGGCGTCCGCCACCACCTGGTCGTCGCCCGCCCGCGCGACCGGGTTCACATTCGGCGGCGTCACCACGCCCGTCAGCGTCACGATGATGGTCGGGCGGTCCGGATCGTTGGTGGTGAGCACCACCGAGCCGACCTTGGGCCCCGCCGTCGCCGTGCTCATCGAGATCGTGTGCGAGTTCGACCCGCCCCCCGGGGGCTCGGAGAAGGCGCCCCCCGGGGCCGAGAACCCGGGCGACGCCGCCATCGAGTACGTCAGCGTCGCGATGCCCGCCGTCGTCCACAGGTTCACATCGCCCGAGTTGGTCACCGTCAGCGTCCGCGCGGGCGCGCTCGAGCCCTGCGCCACGGTGCCGAAGTCCAGCGACGCCGTCGTCGCGGCCTTCGCCGGCACCCGCAGGTCGAGGAACACCGGCAGGTGCCCGCTCGTCCCGCCCGTCACGTCGACCAGCGCCTGCGCGATCACCGGACCCACCATCGCGTTGGCCGAAATGTTCAGCGCTTCGTTGTAGCTCGTGCCGTCGTTCCCCCAGCACCGGTACGAGTGGTTGGGATCCTGGAACGTGTTGAGGTTCCACGCGATCGGATTCTGCGGGCCCAGCAGCGTTCCGATGTAGTCCAGCCCCGCCTGGTCCAGCAGGGTCGGTCCCAGGAGAATCTGGTCGAGCCGGTCGTCCATGCCCCCGGCGCCCACCGGGTCCTGCGTGTGGATCATCCGGTACGTTGAACTGTTGTTCCAACCACCGGCCTGGCGGATGGGATCGAAGAATCGCCCGGTGTTGTTCGCTTGCGAGCCCGTGAGCTCCACGTACGCCGCCTGCGACGCCGTCTGAATGTTGAAGTCGCCCATGAGCAGGAAGGCGTACCCCGCGGGCAGTCCCGTGCCGGGGCCCTCGGTGTCGATGCCCTCGGCGTTGTCGCGGATGTCCGTCGCCTCGATGAGCCGGCGCGCCTGGTCGGCCGCCGTGTCGTTCGACTTCATGTGCGTGCCGTAGACGCCGATGGTGACCCCGGGCGTGGCGCCGTAGCCCACGGGGCGCAGGTCCCACCGGTACGTGTGCCGGGGCTGGTCCGCCGTGGTGCCGTCCGCGCGGGCGACGATCGTCGTGTTCCGCACGAGCACCGCCTTGCTCGTGCGGTAGAGCAGGATCGACTCGGTATCAGGCCCGTTGATGAACGCGGCGAGCGCCCAGTCGCCCGGCCCGTCGGGGTCCGTGTTCAGGGTCAGCAGCAGCGACGACGCGGCGCTCGCGCTCTCCACCTCCTGCACGCACAGCACGTCGGGCGCGAACCTTCGCCCCTGGAACGAGTCGTACACCGCGGTCTGGATCGCGGCGCTGCGCCCGCCGTTGAAGTCGGTGATGTTCCAGGTCGCGAATCGCCACTGGGCCTGCGCGGGCACCGCCGCGCACGCCAGCACAACCACCCCCGCCGCCCTCGCCAGCGCTCGACGCATCGACCCGCTCCTGTGCGCCCGTCGTTCGCGCGATGGGCTCATGACAACCCCGGCGGGGCGCCTCCGACCCCGGACGCCCCGCCGCCTCATCTCACGGGCACGGTGCGCCCGCGACGACCTGCGCGAGCGACGAGATGTCGTCCTGGTCCACGTTCCCGTCGCCGTTGAAGTCCGGGTCCGCGTCCGAGCACGACGGATCGCCCGCAACGACCTGCGCCAGGCAGGCCAGGTCGTCCTGATCCACGTTGCCGTCCTGGTTGAAGTCGGGCTCGCAGGGCACGCCCGTCGTCGTGAGCGTGAGCGACACGTTGTCGGCGAACCCGTTGTTGTACACCCCCTCGGTGCGCACCATCGACACGACCAGCGTGATGGCGCGCGTCCCCGGAGGGAGCGGGCCGGTCGCTTCGCGCAGCTGCATGCCCGTCACCCCGCCCCGCTCGAACGCGAAGGGCCCGACGAGCGTCGTGGTGCCGATGCTCTGGCCCGCGCCGTCGTTGAAGACCGCCGCCAGCTGCGCCACGTCGTTCTGCGTGCCCGTGCCGCCCAGCCAGCCGGACATCGAGAACGTGACCAGACCGTCGTCGATGTCGCCCGCGCCCGCGCTCACGTCGATGCTCTGCGACGCGTTCGCGAAGTCGTTGTCGTTGCCCCCGCTGAAGAACTGCGCCCCCCGCGCCACCGGGCCGGGCGAGGCCGCCGTCGGGAACATCCCCCCCGGCGTGCCGTACGCGACCACGTTCACGCCCGTGAACGTCCAGCCAGGAATCGCCGGCACCGGCTGCGAGCCGTCCGGCGACGCCGCCCCGGCCTCCGCTCCGCCGTTCTGCACGAGTTCCACGCCGAACACCTGCCCGAAAGCGCTCGACGCGGCCACCGCGAGCGCGCACGCCACCACTCCACGCACAAGGGTCATATCTCTCTCTCCCGTAAATACCTTCGGACCGGACCCGGCGATCCTCCCCCCCGGCGGGCCAGTGTACCCGAAGGGATTCCCCGAGCCAACAGGTTCTTGGAACTTGCGCGCGAACTTTGCGCGTGCCCCGTGTCCGAGAACTAGTCCGACCCCCTCGGCTTCTACGGGCACGGCTCCCCGGCAACCACCTGCGTCAGCGAGGCGATGTCGTCCTGGTCCACGTTCCCGTCGCGGTTGAAGTCCGGATCCGCGCCCGAGCAGCTCGGGTCTCCGGCCACCACCTGCGACAGGCACGCCACGTCGTCCTGATCCACGTTCCCGTCGCCGTTGAAGTCCGGGTCGCACGGCGAGCCGGGCGACTCCACCGTCACGATCACCACGTCCGACGACTGCGACCCGCGGTTGTCCGTCACCGTCAGCGTGATGACGTGCACGCCCACGCCCAGGTCCACCGTCGCCTGCGCGCTCGGCCCGGTCGCCAGCGTCGAGGCGCCGTCCTGCCACAGGTAGTTCGTGATCGTCCCGTCCGCGTCGGTGCTCGCCGAGGCGTCGAGCGTCACCATCTCAGATCCCGAGGCGTCCGCGTCGAGCACGAGCTGGTCCGGCCCGGCGTTCGCGACCGGCACCCGGTTCACAAAGACCGCGAGGCTGTCGGTGTGCACGCCACCCAGGTTGTCCGTCACCGTCAGGGTGATGAGGTGCGCGCCCCACGCCAGGTCCACCGTCGGGGTGGCGTCCGGCCCGTCGGCGAGCGTCGAACCGTTCTCCTGCCACAGGTAGTTCACGACCGTCCCGTCGGGGTCGGTGCTCGCCGACCCGTCGAGCGTCACAGGCTCCGAGCCGGTGTCGCCGATGTCGTCGACCACCGCGTCCGCGCCGGCGTTCGCCAGCGGCCGGCGGTTCACCGTCACCAGCACGTCGTCCGAATCCGTCGCGTTCGAGTTGTCCGTGACGGTGAGCGTCACCGTGTGCACGCCCGCCGTGAAGTTCTGGAAGAGCGTCGGCAGGGGACCCGTGCCCAGCGTCATCCCGTTCTCCTGCCACAGGTAGTTCACGATCGTCCCGTCGGCGTCCATGCTCGCCGACCCGTCGAGCGTCGTGCCCTCCACCTGGTTGTCGTCGGCGTCCTGCAGCACGATGTCCGCCCCGGCGTTCGCCGACGGCGGCTGGTTCGCGGCCCCCACGAACCCGGCGTTGCCCGTGATCGTCATGTACCGGTAGATCGTGCTGCCGGTCTGGGCCGCCCGCACGAAGTAGTAGTACGTCGTGCCCGGCGCCGCCGTCAGGTCATCGAACGTCGTCGTGGCACTGTCCACCTGCCCCACCTGCGTCGAGCCCGACGTCTGGTTCACCGTGTTGCGCATCACGATGTACCCCGTCGAGTCCGGCACGCTCGGCCAGGTGATCCGCACCCGGTCCGACAGCGTCCCGTCCGTCGCGCTGCACGCCAGGTTCGTGGTCGTCACCGTGATCGAGAAGGTGTAGCACTGCGTCTGCGTGTTCACCGGGTCCGGCGACACGCTCACGAAACTCACCCCGTTGCTGAGCAGCAGCCCCGTGATCGTCTCGGCCGCCCCAGCCGCCGTCGCGTCCCGCAGGCGCAGTTCCGTCGTCCCGTTCGACGAGAACGCCCGCAGCACCATGTCCGCCGTCGCCAGCGCGTTCGTCGTCGTTCCCGACGACTGGCACGATCCGTCCCCGTTCTGGTCCACGTCCGTGTACGACGTGCCCGCCGGCGTCACGGTGATGTTCACCAGGCGCGGCTCGGTCAGGGTCACCTTGTAGTAGTCAACGTCCGCCGAGTGCAGGCTCAGCAGCGCGCCCCCGGGGATCGACGGGATCGGGATCGCGCCCAGGCTCGTCGTCGTCCCAGCGCCCAGCGTGCCCAGGTCGGTCGCCGTGCCCGAGGAGTTGTTGCTCTCGTTGGGGTCCCCGTAGTTCTGGTGCACCGCGCGCAGGTCGTCCTGGCGCACGCCGTCGTAGTTGGAGCTGTAGAACGGCTCCATGAGCTTGGTCTGGTTCGACGGGCAGACGTGCGCGAACCCCAGCCCGTGCCCGTTCTCGTGCTGCACGATGTTCCGCAGGAAGATGTACGTCCCGCTCGAGTTCGCCCAGTTCTCCGACGAGTCAAGCACCATGTCCCCGCCCGTGCCGCTCCCCGGGAACGAGTTGTACGCGAGGATCCCGCTGCCCCCGTCGATGTTCTTCATCCCGATGCGGATGTCGCCCCGCAGCCCCGGCGACCCGCTCGAGCCCCACGCCGCCCCGTCGTCCCACTGGTTCCCGCTCCACTGCACCCGCGTGTAGTTCACGCCCGACAGCGTCGCCCAGCGGTTCATCGCGTTCGTGATCTGCGTGATCCACGTGTTCTGGTTGCCCGAGCCGAACAGCTGATTCATGCGGCTGAACAGCACGTTCTGCTGGTTCCCGCCCGTCCCCCCGACGATCGTCACCGTGTCCGGCGCCAGCGACCACGTGAGGTTGATCGGGGCGCCCGTCGCCCCGGGCCAGCGCGAAATCGCGTTGTACCGCGACGTGTACCCGTCCGCCAGCGCCGCGTTGATCGCCTCCCACTCCTCGGGCGTCGCCTCGTACCCCTCGTCGAAGCACGCCGCGAACGGTCCCGCGTCCTCGGGATCGCCCGTCGCGACCTCGATGTCCGACACCCCGCGCGTGACAACCCCGTCCGTCCCCCGCGCCCGACCGTCCTGGAAGTCCACCGCCGGGTACAGCCAGCCATCGCCGCCGCGCGGCGAGTCCGCCGGGCCCGCCGTCGCCATCCCGCACGCCGTGAGAAGCGCACCCGCGCACGCCGCACGAACATTCCCGGTCGTCTTCATTTGCCGCTCCGTTCCGATGAACATCAACACCGAATCACTGAACCAATCCGCGGCCGAAGCCCCGGCGCACATCCAGATGTCGGCTCGCCAGCCGCACCGAAGCGCGGCCCGTCGCCCGCTTCCGATCCCCGGCGACGGCGCAGACCGCCCCGCCGATTCTCGGACCCCCCGCGACGGCTACTCCCTCTCCCGGCCCGGCCGCACCTGCTCCGGACCTTCGACTCCGCTTCGCTGTTCGTACCCCAAGGTTCCGGTTCGGTCAAGGAATTTTCACGCTCACGCCCGGTCACCCCAGACCCGTGCTCTTACGGGCACGGGGCGCCCGCCACCACCTGCTCGAGCGCCTGGATGTCGCTCTGGTCCACGTTCCCGTCGCGGTTGAAGTCCGGGTCAGTCGTCGAGCACGCCGGATCGCCCGCCACCACCAGCGCCAGGCACGCGACGTCGAACTGATCCACGTTGCCGTCCACGTTGAAGTCCGGATCGCACGGCGCAACGCCCGGCTCGATCGTGATGACGACCTCGTCGGTGTCCGAATCCCCGCGGCTGTCCGTCACGGTCAGCGTCAGCGTGTGCACGCCCACCGGCAGCGACGTCGACAGGAACGCCGGCCCGTCCTGCAGCACCGTTCCGCCCCGCGACCACCGGAAGTTCGCGATGAAATCGCCCGGGTCCGGGTCGGTGCTCGCCGCCCCGTCCACGATCACCGTCTCCATGCCGTCCCCGTCCGTGTCCGTGAGCGTCTGGTCCGCGCCCGCCTCCGCGGTCGGAGGAGTGTTGGGCGGCGCGACGCACCCGGGGAACTGGCCCCCCTGCGGCGTGCCGCACACCGTCCCCGGCCCGCGCCACGTGCCGCCCGCGTTCTGGCACGCGGTCTGCTCGGCCAGGAAGCACCCCGCCGTGCCGAAGCAGCACGCGCCCTCCGGGGGCGGGCAGTTCACAGGATCCCACGTCGCCCGCATCACCCAGTCGCCCCGCGGGCGGCATCCGGTGAGGCAGATCCCCAGGATGCTCGTGTCGGTCTGCAAACCGGAAAACCGCGTCCACCCGCCGTTGGGCGGGCACCCGTTGGGCCCGCAGTTCAGCGCGAACAGCCAGTTGTCGCTGGGCCGGTTGAGCTGCGCGTAGCCCGTGCCGCAGCCGATGACCGTGTTGTCCGTCGCGGGGAATGCGTTCTGCGTCGCCGACGGCGCCACCACGCACGGATTCCCCGACGGCGCGTTGTGCCGGTCGATGCGGAACCCGATCGAGAACGTCTGCTGCGCCAGCCCCTGCGGGTTGAAGATGAACAGTTGGTCCGGGTCGTTGGGGTCCACAGACGCCTGCACGTTCGTCGCCCGCGTGCCCGGGCCCATCACCACGTGCGCCAGCGTCGACCCGTCCGAGTTGAACTCCGCCACCAGCGTCCCCGTGCTCGGCGTGCCCTCCCACACCAGCACCGACCACTCCGTCGTCGTCGTCACGCTCGCGTTCTGCTGCCCGATGATGAACTCCATCGTCGTGACCTTGAGCGGGAACAACGAGCCCGGCAGCGTGTAGCTCACCGCCGCGATCTCGCCGTCGGCGAACCCGCCCTGCAGCGTGTACGTCCCGCCCTCGAAGCTCGCGTTCGTGTGGCTCGAGGTCTGCGGGCAGTTGTCGCGCTGCTCGTACCCGCCCCGCCCCCGCAGCACCACCCGCATCGTCTCCACGCCCGGCACCTCGGTCAGCAGAGGCGTCCAGCGGGCCGCGTCGGTCGGGGGAGTCTCGGCCGCGATCTGCCCCGGAGCGGCCTGGCCGTACGCCGTCGCCTCGAGCCCCGCGGGCGTCAGACCCACGGGCAAACCGGCCGCGAGCGTGGCCGCCGCCATCCCTGCAACGATGCGTGCGCGCATGACAGCACTCCCTCTGCCGCCGAACGGCGGCCGCCACGCAGTATCTCCGCAAGACCGGCGCGGCACAAGAGATTCGTCTGTCGGCGGGTCCGAGTTGCCGCCCACTCGCCACTTCGCCCGTCCGCCCGTTCCCGGACCCCCGAAAGCACCCGCACGCCCCCGTGACGGCGCGCACCGCGGGCGCGGCGTTGCGAGTGCGGCTCAACGGGCGTCGCGTTTACGGGCCGGGCCCCACGGGCCGGGCTTCACGGGCGATGCCTTACGGGCACGCCGCCCCACCCACGACCTGCGTCAGGGCGGCGATGTCGTCCTGATCGACGTTCCCGTCGCGATTGAAGTCCGGGTCCTGCGACGAGCACGTCGGATCGCCCGCGACGACCTGCGCCAGGCAGCCGACGTCGTCCTGGTCCACGTTGCCGTCCTGGTTGAAGTCCGGGTCGCACGCCGGCGGCGTGCCCGTGCCCGAGCCCACGATCGTCGCGTTGATCGTGACCGTCGTGTTCACCGACGCGAGCACCAGATTCAGCAGCAGGCTCCCGCCGCACAGCGGCTCGTCGAACGGGATCTCCGGGAGCTGCGTCGCGGTCTCCTGCGTGATCTGCTCGTTCACCTGCACCGACGCCGTCAGGCTCGCCGTCGGGCCGCCGGGCGTGATCGTCCCCGTCAGCACGATCGGGAACGGGATCGCGTCCAGCGGCGTGGGCGTGCCCGCGAGCACAACGTCGACCGTCGCGAGCACGATCATCGGCACCGTGAACGTGTACGAGCCTCCGCCGGCGTCGGTGAGCGCGCCCGCGTTCGAGGCGTCCTGCTGGGCCGCGACCAGCCCCGTGACCGTCGCGCTCCCCAGCGGCACGTTGATGGGAAACCCGCCGAAGATGAGGCACGTGGGCTGGCGCGTGCGGAACGTCGAGTACGTGATGCTCGCGTTCGCGTCGCCCCCCGCCGTCGCGCCGTTCAGCAGGTCGAGCACCAGCCCGGAGACCTGGCACGCGCCCGCTTCCGTGTCGAGGGTGATGCGCAGCCCGCCGTCCGGGCGCAGGGGCGTGCCGCCCGAGGTCGCGCTCGACGACACCGATCCCGTCACGTTCACGGGCGTGTTCGCGCTGGTGTCGCCGCCGCTGAAGCCCGGGATCGTCCGCGTGCCCAGCGGGTTCGTCTCGAGATCCCAGTCGCCGATGATGAAGCTCGCCCCGCCCGACTGGAACGGTGCCCCCAGCGAGAACGACCACGACACGCTCGACGACGCCGGCACGAACGCAACGTCATAGGTCTGGGCTGCGGCGGTGCCCGCGCAGAGGGCGAGCGCCGCGATCAGGGATTTCAGCATGTGGAGCATCTCCTCCGAGCAGGGTGACGGGGCGGCCCAGTGTACCGCCGGGCCCGCGGAACGGAACCTCATTGTTCGTGGGTTCGCCTCTGGCGTGACGCCCCGCGCGAATCCGCCGGGACAAAAAGAAAGCCGCGGACCCCCCAAGGGAGCCCGCGGCGGAGAAGCGTTGGTTACCGGGGGTTCACCCCCGGGTGCTGGCCGATCCCGGCCCCGTGGTTAGGGGCAGGGCGAGCCGGCGACAACCTGGGAGAGCGCGTCGATGTCGTCCTGATCGACGTTGCCGTCCTGGTTGAAGTCCGGGTCGGTGCAGATGCAGCCGAGCTCGCCCGCCACCGCCTGCTCGAGGCAGGCGATGTCGTCCTGATCGACGTTGCCGTCGCAGTTGACGTCCGGGTCGCAGGGCACGCCGGGCAGCACCTCGATGCGCCAGGTCTCGTCATCGAAGCCGGCCGAGTTGGTAGCGCGGATGGTGATGTTGTGGACGCCCAGCACCGGGGCGGCCCAGGTGACCACGCCGGTCGCGTTGTTGATCGTCATGCCCGCGGGGAACGTGACGAGCGAGTAGGACACCGGGTTCATGCACCCGGCGTTGGTGAGCGAAGGCGTCGGACCGACGTACGGGTTGGGCAGGTTGTGCGTCCCGTTCGGGATCGCCACGATCACCGGCGCGATGCGGTTGACCGTGAGGGTCCACGACTCCGTGTCCGTGCCGACGGCGGTCGTCACGCGGATCGTGATCGGGAACACGCCGGCGACCGGGTTGGCCCACGAGACCACGCCGGTGGCGGCGTTGATCGTCATGCCCGCCGGCGCGCCCGCGGCGAGCTGGTAGAGCGTGGCCGGGCCCATGCACCCGGGATTGGTGAAGGTCGGCGTCGGGCCGGTGTACGGGCCGCACGCGACCGCCGCGTCCGGGATGTCCGTGAGAACCGGCGCGGACTGGCTGACGGTGACCGTCCACGACTCGGTGTCACTCCCCACCGAGTTGATGGCCTGAATGTTGACGAGATGTGCGCCGGCGACCGGGGTGGGCCAGGAGACGACCCCGGTGGCGGCGTTGATGGTCATCCCCGCGGGGCCGGTCAGCAGCACCCACGACGTGATCGGGTTCATGCAACCCGGGTTCGTGAGCGACGGCGTCGGGCCGGTGTACGCCGAGCCGCAGCCGATTGTGTTGTTCGGAATCGCCACGATCAACGGCGAGATGCGGTCGACCGTCAGGATGAAGCCCTCGTCATCGAAGCCCGCCGAGTTGGTGGCGCGGATCGTGACGAGCGGGGTGCTTACCACCGGGTTCGGCCAGGAGACCACGCCCGTGGCGCTGTTGATCGTCATACCCGCCGGGCCAGTGACCAGCGACCACGTGACGCCCGTCATGCACGACGGCGCGACCACGCTGGGGGTGGGACCCGTGTAGAGCGTCGAGCAGTTGACGCTCTGGTTGGCGATCGCCGTGACCTCCGGCGCCTCGACGCTCTGCGTGAAGTCGGCCTGGATGCGGAACATGCCGGTGCCGAAGCCCGAGTTGCTGGCGCCGAAGGGCGCCACGCGGATCTGCACGACCTGCCCGCGCGTCACGACGGTCGAGACGCGCGAGTCACGCACCGCCCCGGCCTGCGTGCAGTTCGTCGACGAGTCGTCGTTGCACGCGAGCTGGTTGGTGGTGTCGCCGATGCACGCCGAGTGCAGCGAGAGCACCGTGTCCATGCCGGAGTCCTCGTTGCCCTGCCAGTCGTGGCTGCCGCAGGTGCTGACCACCAGCGTGCCCGGGCACGGCGCCGTGAACTCGTACCAGACGTCCTGGTTGCCGGTCGACGAGCCGCAGGTGGCGTCGCCGTCCGAGGCGGCGCCGTACACAGTGCCGATGAGGTTGTTGCCGTCGAAGATCGGGGCCCCGAGCGAGCAGGGCGAGTTGTTGGCCGGCTCGGGGCAGTCCACGTTGAGCGTGATGCTGCCCGTCGCGCCGTTGAAGCCGGCGACGCGGATGTAGTACGTGCTGCCGCCGACGGCCGAGAAGGTGAGCTGGGAGTTGAGCCCGTTGCTCGGGCAGACGGTGTTGCCGATGTCGTCGTTGCACGCGACGAGATCATCGACCCCGCCCGGGCAGTCGTCGAAGACGCTCAGGACGGTGTCGAAGCTCGAGCCGCAGGTGCTGAGGGTGACGGTGCCGGACACCGGCGGGGTGACCACCCACCAGACATCGAAGAGCCCGCCGCCCTCGTCGCCGCAGGTCGTCTCGCCGCCATCAGTGGTGGCGCCGACGTTGGAGCCGGTCCAGTTGCCGTTGAAGCGCACGCGCGTGGCGCTGGTGCACATGTTGTTGGCGGGGATGCCGCTGCGCGAGGTGAGGCAGCCGACGCTGTTCTCGTACGCGTTGATGTCGGTGATGCTGTTGGGGGTGGTGGAGTTCTGGAAGGTGTTGGTGCAGGTGATCGACGGGTTCATCGTCGAGCTGGTGCACGTGCAGTGGTTGGCGTCCCAGTTGTGCCCGACTTCGTGGGCCGTCAGGTCCGTGACGCAGGAGAAGGACGAGGAGAAGTCAGACTGCGAGAAGCCGTACGCGTTCGGCAGGTCGCAGACCTGGCCGACGTACGCCGTCCCGATGATGTTGCCGTCGATCTCGCGTCCCGTGAACAGGTGCGCCACGTCGCGCAAGATCGCGCCGTTGACCGCGTTCCACTCGCTGCGGAACTGGCTCAGGAGCGTGTTGTTGTTGTTCGACGTGTACGGGTCCGAGCCCGACGTCGTTCGCACCAGGATCGTGCCGACGGCGTGCGTGATCTGCACGTCGCGCTGGTACTGGTGGTTCATCACGTTGATGATCGCGGTGATGCGGTCGCGCGTCGCAGTCGTGCTGCTGCCGCGATCCTGGTAGTAGGCAAAGTCGGCGTCGCAGGCGACCAGCGCCTCGCAGTACGTTCCGCCGCACGCGCCGCGCGGGTCGTACCCGTTGGTCTCGTGGTCGTGCCCCTCGCGGTTCGGGGCGTTGGCCACGCCGCAGATCCCGCCGCAGGACGAGTCCTCACCCTCGTACACGACGTGCATCTCGGCGGGGGCGCCGGGCAGGAAGTCGCTCAGAGGCTGCACCCAGACGGTCGAGCCGTCCGGCAGATAGATCCCGCCGATGATCCCGTCGTCGATGATGGACAGGCCGACGCGCGAGTCCTCGAGGTTCTGCACCACGCCCGTGTACGTCGTCTCCGGGCCGCAGTCGACGACGTGGTAATCGTTCGGGCCGCGACCGAAGTACGCACGCACCTCGTGCGTCTCGTCCAGGATCGAGTTGGGCTCGATCGCCAGGACCAGCTCCTTGCGGTGCTCGGTCGGCAGCGTGATGGTCATCGCCTCGCGCGTGTTCGCGGGCACGTCCAGCCACACCACCACCCCGCCGGCGAGGTCCGCCACCGGCATGTCCTTGATCGAGATCGGATCCGGATGAACTCGATGCTGCGCGTGCGCCGTCGTGCCGACAGCGACCGCGGCCCCGGCGGCGATAACCATCGCCGCCCGACAGGCCTTGCTGAGCCAGTTCTTCATGCTCTTCCCCTTTTGGATGCACCACGCGTCGCCCACGCCCCCACAACGGCGAAAGCCGTTCACATCCCCTACAGGGGCGCAGGTCGACCGTGATCGCAGCCTACCGTCCGAGAGCGACGTCGCGAAACAGAATTCACGGTCAATTTGGGGGATTTTCGAAACCAATCGCCCGCGACCGACGACCGCCGGGCGCACATCGCGCGCGATGTTGTAAGTGTCGATATAAAAAACACCTAGCGCAATCGGCGTCCGTCGGCGCGCTCTCGCGCCGCGCGTTGCTTCACGCGACCTTCGCTGAATTCGTCGTCGGTTCCCCGGGCTTCCACCGTCATCGCGCCGCGCGGTCGAAGCCTCTCACGGGCACCCCGACCCGGCCACCGCCTGCAGCAGCCCGTCCACGTCGTCTTGGTCGACGTTCCCGTCGCGGTTGAAGTCCGGCTCCGACGCCGAGCACGTCGCGTCGCCCGCCACGACCTGCGCCAGACACGCCACGTCGTCCTGGTCGGCGTTGCCGTCCGCGTTGAAGTCCGGGTCGCAGCGGCATTCGTCCGGCACGCCGTCCCCGTCCGCGTCCGTGCTCGTCCCCGCCAGAACATCGCACGCGTCGTCGGTCCCGTTCGCGTTGCAGTCCGACGCCTGGGGGAAGAACGCGCCGAACAGCGCCGTCGCCTCCACCTGGGCCTTTGCTCGCCCACCCAGCGACGAGTAGTGCACGCCGTCCTGCAGATATGGCCCCGCCCCGGTGGGCGTCCACCCCGCCTCGTGCGTCAGCCGGCGCGAGTTCAGCGCACAGACCAGCGGGTCGGCCGCCGCGATCGCCGCGTGCACGCCCGGCTGCGCGTCCAGGTTGTCCCGCGCCGTCTGGTTCGGCAGGTTCGTCCGCATCGGGTCGCTCACCAGAATCACCGGCAGGTCGGCCCGCGTGTGCGACCGTACGAACGCGATCAGCGACTCCAGGTCCGCCCGATAGCGCTCGGGCGTGATCGGCGCCGCCTCGGGCGGGGGCGTGTTCCCCGTCGCGTCGTTCGCCCCGTAGCAGATCATCACCAGGTCCGGCGCCATCGCCCCCAGCACCGGCCCGCACCCCGCGTGCGAGTACTCGATGTCCAGCGCCTTGTACCCCCCCAGCGACAGGCTCGTGATCGCGAACCCCCGCGGATCGCTCAGGTTCACGTACCGCGCGCTGATCAGGTCCGTGAACTTCGCCGGGTCCGTCCCCGACAGCTCCACCTGCATGTACTGGCCGGTGCCCATGGGCAGCGGGCCCACGCGCTGGGTCAGAATCTCGACCCCGGGCCGCTCCAGCCCCAGCGTCGTCTCGAACACCTCTGTTGTCGGGAAGAAGAACCCCGTCGCCGACGTCGGCGCGGGCGTCACCCGCACGCGCACCTCCCCGCTGCTCGGGCTGCTCGCGGCCATCACGTCCAGCGCGATCGGCGCGTCGCGGTCGAAGTACTCGTGCAGCAGACGCATCTCCGCGCCCGGGTGCACGTTCGCGCAGTCGTGCTGCAGCAGCAGCAGGTTGCCGTAGAACTGGTTCCCGTTCACGTTGCTGCCGTTCGTTGTCGAGGTCTTGGCCCCCACGTGCCCCGGCGGGAACGCGCTCGGCGGCAGCCGCGACTCGGTCACCCCCTGCAGCACATGCCCGCCCCGCCACAGGTAATCCGCGTACGGCGTGCCGCTCCCCGTTGTGATCCGCAGCGCCATCCACGGCGTCTCGGGCGCGTTGCCGATCCGCGACCAGAACTCGAACTGCACCCGCGGCACGTACACCGCCCCCGCCCCCGCCGGCGAGGTCTCCTGCGAATCACCCAGGATCAGGATCCGCACCGTCCCGCAGCGCGCCCGCGCGAACGCGTCGCGGAACACCTCGGGCGACTGCGTCGAGAGATACGGGACGTCCAGGAACGGCTGCGCGCTCGCCCACCACGCCGCCACACCGTGCACCACGAGCGCAACCCAACCCCGCTTCGCCCGCATCGCCCCACGCATCGGCGTCTCTCCACCCCCGGCCCGCGGCCCGGGTGCGAACGCACCTGAGCCGTACGCCCGAATGGTACCAGAGACGCCCGGACGCGCAAAGCCCGATTGCACCGCCCCTGCCGTGCAGTCTCGCCTCTCGCCGCAGGGCCTGCGCCCCGCCCGATGGTCTCTTGCCCCGCGCCGGACCCGCCGTGCGCCGGTCGGGCGTCACGCGCCGATCAGGCGTGGATCATGCGCCCTTCGCTGCCCAGGGCGGCCTCGTGCACCGCCTCGTGCATCGTCGGGTGCGCGTGCATCGTGGCGATGAGCTCCTCGGTCGTCGCTTCCAGCCGACGCGCCAGGGTCAGTTCCGCGATCAGTTCCGTCGCCTGGTCGCCCAGGATGTGCGCCCCCAGGATCTCGCCCCGCGGCAGGCCCCGGATGATCTTGACGAACCCGTCGGTGTGGGCCGCGGCGATCGCCTTCCCGTGCGCCATGAACCCGCACGTGCCCACCGCGTAGTCCTTCCCCTTCACCTTGCCCATCTCGATCAGCTTCTGCTCGGTGTAGCCCACGCTCGCCACCTGCGGGATGCAGTACGTGCAGCCGGGGATCGTCGAGTAGTCGATCGGGTGCGGCTCGTGGTGCCACTTCTTCGCCCGCCACGCGATCCGCTCCACGCACGTCACCGCCTCTTCCATCGCCACGTGCGCCAGCCACGGCGGGCCGATCACGTCGCCCACCGCGTACACCCCGGGCAGGTTCGTCTTGTAATCGATCGCCTCGTTCTTCGTCACCCCGGGCTTGAAGTCCGTGACGATGTGGTCCTTCTCGATCTTCAAGCCCAGCGACGCGTCGCACAGCCCGTCGGTGCGCCCCTTGACCCCGATGGCCAGCAGCACCCGGTCGGCCTCGAGCACCTGCTTCTTGCTCTCGTCGGGCTTCCCGTTCGCCAGCGGCGCGACCGTCACCTTCACGCCCGACGCGGTCTTCTCCACGCCCTGCGTGACGTGCGAGGTGAGGAACGTCATCCCGTGCTTCTTGTACAGCTTCTCCAGGGCCGCCGACACGTCCTTGTCCTCGACCGGCAGCACCCGGTCCAGCATCTCGATGACCGTGACCTGCGTGCCCATGGAGTGGTAGAAGTACGCGAACTCCATCCCGATGGCGCCGGCGCCGACGACGACGAGCTTCTTGGGCTGCTCCTTGTTGTACATCGCCTCGCGCGCGCCCCACACGCGGTCGCCGTCGAACTTCGCGAACGGCAGATCGCGCGCCACGCTGCCCGTCGCGACGATGACGTGGTCGGCGGTGATGGTCTCGATGGCCTTGCCGGGCGTGGCGGGGGCGCTCGTCAGTTCTTCCTTGACCGCGCACTCCTGCACCTCCACGGTGCACTTCTTCCCGTTCGACGCCGCCGAGACGAGCTTGGCGTTCCCCACCAGGTGCGTGATCTTGTTCTTGCGGAGCAGGAACTCGATGCCCTTGTTCAGCTTGCCCGCCACGTCGCGCGACCGGCCGATGACGCGGTCCCAGTCGAGCCCGACCTCGCCGCTGATCTTGAGGCCCCAGAACTTCTGGTCCTCCTGGCGGCGCAGCTTCTCGACGAGTTCGGCGTTGGCCAGCAGCGCCTTGCTGGGGATGCACCCCCAGTTCAAGCACACCCCGCCCAGCTTGGCACGCTCCACGCACGCGACGGAAAAGCCGAGCTGCGCCGCCCGGATCGCCGCCACGTACCCCGCCGGCCCGCCCCCGATCACCACCACGTCGAAATGCCGCATGCCCGTCCTTTCGTGCAATGACGCCCGACTATAGCCGGAACGCCCGGAAACCCGCCCGAGTTCGGGTTTTCATCGGGCCCGCTCGCCCACGAGCGGATTTCTCGTGTCGGGGCTTCCGCAGATGCCGCCCGAGCGGTACGCTGTCCGCGATTCGTTGCGGAGCCCCCGGGTGCACTCGAGCCCGTTCGGGGTCATGTCTCAGCAGTGGGATCGTCGGTTGGAACGGCGGCGCGCCCGCCCGGTCTCAACCCGGAGTCCAGGTTCTTCTCACCGGAGGTAGCATGAAATCGTTTCTGAAGCGTGCGATGTTCGGGGCGGTGGCGGTCGGCGTCGCCGCGTTGCCGGCGACGGCCTTCCCGCCGGGCGCCGATGTCGTCCTGGCCGACGTCCAGTCCATCACCAACCACGGCGCGGTCAGCGGGGTCTACGGGTACACCATTGGCTCGTACACCTGCAACATCGGCACCGCCAACCTCACCTGGGCCAACAGCGGCACGCCCGGCCTGGCCATGAACGCTTACCGCCTCTCCGACGGGCGCCTCGTCCAGATCGGCGAGAGCTTCGCCAAGCTCGCCTGCTGCGCCGCGGCCGGCACGAACAGCCTGTGCGCCCCGACGTGCAACGGCGCGGGCGGCTCCGTCCTCGGCGTCGGCTGCCTCGACATCTACTCCTCCGGCTGGAACGCCGGGCAGAGCCGCCTCGCCGCCCGCTCCAGCATCAACCCCTGGACCGGCCAGTTCAGCTCGTTCAGCGCCGCCACCGGCAACGCCATCTTCAAGCGCATCCAGGTGCCCGCCGCCCAGATCGGCACCACCGCGTTCCCCAACGCCCAGTACTTCGTCGAGGGCGTGTACGTCGGCACCGACGACGCCGCCGGCAACAAGCGCAACAACAACGCCTCGTTCAAGCGCGTCACCGTCGCCGCCGGGACCAACGCCATGAGCATCACCGGCACCACCACCCGCCACGTCCCGGCCATCACCGCCTGGCGCCAGCACGGCATGGGCGCCAACCTCGTCGATGCCCGCGTCGAAGACGTCATCATCGACGTGCCCGCCGAAGGCCGCTTCCACGCCGCCCACAAGGTGACGGACAACGGCAACGGCACCTGGACCTACGACTACGCCGTCTTCAACCTCTCGTCCGATCGCGCGGGCGGCTCCATCACCATCCCCGTCCCCGCGGGCGTCAACGTCACCAACTCCGGCTTCAACGCCCCCATGCACCACTCCGGCGAGATCTACAACAACAACCCCTGGGTCTTCGAGCGCGGCTGCAACACCGTCACCTTCCGCACCGACGCCACGGTCGCCGTCAACCCCAACGCCAACGCCCTCCGCTGGGGCACCATGTACAACTTCTGGTTCACCGCCGACCAGCCCCCGCGCACCGTCGACGCCACCCTCGGCCTCTTCAAGGCCCACTCCCCCCAGAGCGTCGACTTCGCCGCCCGCGGGCCCTCGCAGCCCCCGTGCGACCCCGACATCAACGCCGACGGCAACGTCGACCAGAGCGACATCGAGTGCCTCGCCCAGGCCATCGCCGGCAACTCCGGCTGCTCGCCCTGCGCCGACCCTGACTTCAACCGCGACGGCAACGCCGATCAGGACGACGTCTTCACCCTCGAGCAGGTCGTCGCCGGTCAGCCCTGCCCGTAACATCTTCGCCCGAACTACGGGCTGAATGTCACTTCTTACGAGCCCGCGCGGCCTACGCCCTGCGGGCTTTTTCTTTCATGATCTACCGGACTTCGCAAGAACCAGGTGGATTCCGGGTGAATCTAGGCTGAATCACCCATGAAACACGGTTGACCGCGACCGCGTCCGCCCGCTATCTCTTATGTTCCGTTCCCGGGGGGCGGGCGCGACACTGGGACGCGCGTTGCCATGCGAGGGGTCGTCGACGCCGCGAGCGCGGCCCGACGCCGGGGTTCATCCAGGGCTTCCCGCCGCCGCCTCCCCGCGCGGGAGCGCGGCGTTCACGGAGTGTCTCATGCGCACGACTGCCCTCCTCGCGTCCGGGTCGTCCGTTCTCGCGCTCGTCGCCGCGACGTCGAACGTCGCGGCCCAGGTCCAGTGGCGCTCCGGCGCCCCCGCCGCCAAGATCGACCCCCACCGCGCCGCCGACGTCCTCCGCGCCCACGCCCGCACCGCCTCCCGCGTCCTCGTCAAGCTCGACAAGCCCCCGACCGATCTCGTCCGCGCCGACCTCCTCGCCCGCGGCGTCTCGCTGCTCGCCCCCGTCGGCGATACCAGTTTCTTCGCGTCCCTCCGTCCCGGGTTCGGCGAGCGCGCCGCGGCGAGCGACCGGCTCGTCGCCGCCGCCCCCATCGACCCGGACTGGAAAATGCACCGCGACATCCGCGAAGACACGCTCCCCGCGTGGTCGCTCCGCGGGGCGGCTCCCAACCCCGAGGTCGTCGTGTGCGTGGTGCTCCACCAGGACGCCCCGGCCGGCGAGCGCGGGCGCGACCTGCTCGCCCGGCACGGCGGGGTCGTCGCGAGCGTGCTCACGTCCGTGAACGCGCTGATGGCCCACGTGCCGCGCGCGAACCTCGGCGCGCTGGCGCTCGAGGACGACGTGCAGTGGATCGAGCCGGCGTTGCCGGCCCTGGGCGCCATGAACGCCGAGAACCGCACCCGCGTGCAGGCCGCCGCCCTCCAGGCGAGCCCGTACAACCTGTCGGGGCAGGGCGTCCGGGCGCTGGTGTTCGACGCAGGCCGCGTGCGTGCCACGCACACCGACTTCGGCGGGCGCGTGGTGACGCTCGACGCGAGCGCCCCGTCCTCGCACGCCACGCACTGCGCGGGCACGCTCGGGGGCGGGGGGCAGTCCAGCGCCGGGCTGCACCGGGGCATGGCGCCCGGCGTGTCGATCCTGTCGGCCGGGCTCGACCTGGGCCCCGCGGGCTGGCTCTACACCGACCCGTCCGACCTCGAGATCGACTACGCCGCCGCCGCCGCGTTGGGCGTCGATCTCGCGACGAACTCGCTGGGCACGAACGTCGCGACCAACGGGTTCCCGTGCGCGTGGCACGGCGACTACAGCACCACCGACGCCGTCATCGACGCCATCGTCCGCGGGTCGTCGCCCGTCACCGGGTACACGCCCCTGCGCGTCGTCTGGGCCGCCGGCAACGAACGCGGCAGCGGGCGCTGCGGCGTCTCGTACGCCACCGTCGCCCCGCCCGCCACCGCCAAGAACCACCTGTGCGTCGGCTCCGTCGACGCCGACACCGACCTGGTCAGTTCCTTTTCCGCCTGGGGGCCCACCGACGACGGACGCATGAAGCCCGACTTCTGCGCCCCCGGCTGCCAGAGCGCCGGCGACGCCGGCGTCACCAGCACCACCTCCGACGGCGACAGCGCCTACGGCGTCATGTGCGGCACGTCCATGGCCACGCCCACCGTCGCCGGATCGGTCGCCCTGCTCCTCGAGGACTTCCGCGCCCGCTTCCCCGGACGACCGGATCCCCGCACCTCCACGCTCAAGGTCCTCTTCGCCCAGTCCGCCGTCGACCGCGGGAACCCCGGCCCCGACTACCAGTACGGCTACGGCTCCGTCCGCGCGAAGGACGCCATCGACCTCATGCGCGCCGGCAACTTCCGCGAGGCGCAGGCCGCCCAAGGCCAGGACGTCAGTTACCAGGTCGTCGTCCCCGCGGGCTCGCCCGCGCTCGTCCTGACGCTCGCCTGGGATGATGTCCCGGGCACGCCCAACGCCGCCCGCGCTCTTGTGAACGACCTTGATCTCGAGGTCTACGCGCCCGGCGGCGACCGGCACTTCGCGTGGACGCTCGACCCCGAGCGCCCGTCGATGGACGCCGTCCGCACGCGCCGCAACGACCTGGACAACCTCGAGCAGGTGCGCGTCGACGCCCCCGCGCCGGGACTGTGGCACATCCGCGTCAAGGCGTTCGACGTCCCGCAGGGCCCGCAGCCGTTCTCCCTGGTGTCGTCGCACCCGCTGGGTTCCGGCCCGTCCTTCCCCACCGTCGCCGTCCTGCCCGCCGACGTCGTGACTCTTGTCCCTCCGCTCGCCCCGGCGCTCGTCTCGGCCGACGTCCTGGCAGACAACGACGTCGTCGTGCCCGGCTCGGTCCGCCTGCACTACCGCCTCGCCCCGGGCCTGCCCTTCGTCAGCGTGCCGATGGTGCCCGTCAACGCCACCCGCTGGGCGGGCGTCCTCCCCGGGTTCGAGTGCGAGGGCGAGGTCGAGTACTACTTCTCCGCACAGGGCGCGCAGTCGGGGTCCGCGGCGGCCCCCTCCGGCGGCGCCGCCTCGCCGCTCGAGGCCGCCGTCGGCATCATCGAGACCCACGTCTACTTCGACATGGAATCCGACGCAGGCTGGACCACCGGCCCCGACACCGCCGCCACCGGACGCTGGGAGCGCGCCAATCCCGAGGGCACCGGCGCCCAGCCCGAGCACGACACCACGGGCTTCGGCTCGGCCTGCTGGGTGACCGGCGCAGCCGCCGGCACGTCGCTGGGCGACTTTGACATCGACACCGGGCGCACCATCCTCACCAGCCCGCGCATGAACCTCACCGGCCTCGCCGACGCCACGCTCACCTACTCGCGCTGGTACTCCAACTCCACCGGCTCGGCGCCCAACGCCGACACCTTCGTCGTGCAGATCTCGCCCGACGACGGCGTGACCTGGCTGCCCGTCGAGACCGTGGGCCCATCGGGCATCGAGGCCGCCGGCGGGTGGTACACCCCCGCGTTCCGCGTCGGCAGCCTGATCGCCAACCCCGGCGCCCAGGTGCGCCTGCGGTTCATCGCCGAGGATGGCGCGACCCCGTCGGTCGTCGAGGCCGCCATCGACGACCTGCGGGTCTTCACCCAGGTCTGCTCCACCGAGCCGCCCTGCGACCCGGACGTCAACGCCGACGGAAACGTCGACCAGCACGACCTCGCGTGCCTTGCCCAGGTTATCGGGGGTTCCCCGGCCTGCGCGGGCGGGTCGGCCGACGCCGACTTCAACCGCGACGGCAACACCGACCAGGGTGACCTCGCCCTGCTGGCGCAGATCATCGGCGGGGCGCCCTGCCCCTGACGCCCGGCCCGCCTCCGCCCGCGGCAATCGGCGCTTGACCAAACGGCCTTGCGCCGGTATTCAACGAACGTTCGCACGGATTCCCACGGAACCGACCGGGGAAGTTCGCCGAAACTGACCAAGTCCCGCGCTTCGGCCCGGGTGCACCGGTGCTGTCCGCAGGCCGGGCGTGTTCGAGAGAGAGTCCCGCCGGCCCGGATCCGGGCCCGCCTCAATCCCACGGAGAGATGCACATGTCCACGCGCGCACGCGGCACGTCCGGGTCGTCCATCCTCACCGCCCTCACGCTCGCCGCCTGCGCGGGCCTCGCCCTTCCCGCCGCCGCCCAGGTCCAGTGGCGCTCCGGCAGCCCGGCCCCCGCGTTCGAACGCACCGGCATCGACCAGGTCCTCGCCGCCGAGGCCTCCCGCGCCCGGCGCGTCCTCGTCCAGCTCGACCGCCCCATTACCGACGCCGGCCGCGCCGAGCTCGACGCCCGCGGCGTCACGCTCCTCGCCCCCGTCGGCGACAACGCCTTCTTCGCGAGCGTCCGCCCCGCCCAAGGCGCCCGCGCCGGCCAGCCCAACACCTGGATCACCGGCGTCGCCCCGATCAACCCCGAGTGGAAGATGCACCCCGACATCCGCGCTCACCTGGGCGCCGACGTCGCGGGCGACGCCATCCCCGCCTGGGCCGTGCGGGGCGAGGGCGACGCGCGCGAGGTCGCCGTGAACATCGTCCTGCACGCCGACGCGCCCGCCGACATCGTCGGCGCCGACCTCGTCAAGCGCCACGGCGGCTCATCCCAGGGCGCCATGGCCTCGGTCAACGCGTTCGTCGCGCACGTCCCGCTCGCGAACCTCGGCGCGCTGCTGCTCGAAGACGACGTGCAGTGGGTCGAGCCCGTGCTCCCCCAGTTGCAGGAGATGAACGCCGAGAACCGCTCGCTCACGCAGGCCGCCGTGGTGCAGGCCAGCCCGTACAGCCTCACCGGCGCGGGCGTCTCGGTCCTGGTCTTCGACGGCGGATCGGTGCGGACCACGCACGTGGACTTCTCCGGGCGGGCGAGCGTCTTCGACGGCAGCGCGCTCTCCGGGCACGCGACGCACTGCGCGGGCACCGTCGGCGGCGCAGGCATCGCCAACCCCGCCCACCGCGGCATGGCCCCGGGCGTCACGATCCTCTCCGCGGGCGTCAACATCTCCGGCGCGTCCGGATGGCTCTACACCAACCCCGTCGACATCGAGGTCGATTATGCCACGGGCTACGGCCTGGGCGCCGATCTCTCGACCAACTCCATCGGCACCAACGTCGCGCAGAACGGCTTCCCCTGCACTTGGCACGGCGACTACAACACCACCGACGCCGTCATCGACTCCATCGTCCGCGGCTCGTCCGCCGTCACGAACAACTCGCCCTTCCGCGTCGTCTGGGCCGCCGGCAACGAGCGCGGCAACGGCCGCTGCGGCACGTCGTTCGCCACCATGGGCCCGCCCTCGGGCGCCAAGAACCACCTCTGCATCGGCTCGGTCAACGCCGACTCCGACAACATCTCGTCCTTCTCCAGTTGGGGCCCCACCGACGACGGCCGCATGAAGCCCGACTTCTCCGCCCCCGGCTGCCAGTCCGGCGGCGACGGCGGCGTCACGAGCTGCACCAGCAGCGGCGACACCGCCTACGCCAGCCTCTGCGGCACGTCCATGGCCACCCCCACCGTCGCCGGCTGCACCTCCCTCCTCCTCCAGGACTTCCGCGCCCGCTTCCCCGGCGCCAACGACCCCCGCAACTCCACCCTCAAGGTGCTCTTCGCCCAGTCCGCCGCCGACCGCGGGAACCCCGGCCCCGACTACCAGTACGGCTACGGCTCGGTCCGCGTCCGCGACGCCATCGACCTCATGCGCACCGCGAACTTCCAGGAAGCCCAGGTCGCGCAGGGCCAGGACCAGAACTACACCATCACCGTCCCCGCCGGCGCCGCCGCCCTCGTCGTCACCATCGCGTGGGACGATGTCCCCGCGACCCCCAACGCCATCCCCGCGCTCGTGAACGACCTCGATCTCGAGGTCTACGCCCCCGGCACGAACGCGCGGGCGTTCCCCTGGACGCTCGACCCCGCCGCCCCGGCGAACAACGCCGTCCGCACGCAGCGCAACACCCGCGACAACCTCGAGCAGGTCCGCGTCGACAACCCCGCGCCCGGCGTGTGGAACGTGCGCGTGAAGGCCTTCAACGTGCCCCAGGGCCCGCAGTCGTTCTCGATCGTCTCGTCGCACGTGCTCGCGGGCGGGCAGCCGATCCCGACGCTCTCGCTCGCCACCGCCGACCTCGTCTCGCTCGTCCCGCCCGGCACGCCCGCCGCGGTGAGCGCGGACGTGTTCATCCAGAACGACACGCTCGTCCCCGGCTCGGTGCAGCTGCGCTACCGCACCTCGCCGGGCGCGTCGTTCATCAGCCTCCCCATGACGCTCGACAGCGGCACGCGCTGGACGGGCACGCTTCCGGGCTTCGCCTGCGACGCCGACGTCGAGTACTACTTCGTCGCCCAGGGCGTGCTCTCCGGCGCCTCCACCGCGCCCGCGGGCGGCGCCTCCACCCCGCTCGCGGCCGACATCGGCGTCATCGAGACGTTCCTGTCCTTCGACATGGAATCCGACGACGGCTGGGTCGGCGGGCAGCCCGGCGACACCGCCACCACCGGCGCCTGGAACCGCATGGACCCGCAGGCCACCGGCGCCCAGCCCGAGGACGACACCACCCCGGCGCCCGGCGTCGCCTGCTGGGTGACCGACGGCAACGCCGGCACCTCCATCGGCACGTTCGACGTGGACAATGGGTTCACCACGCTCCTGAGCGCGCCCATGAACCTCACCGGGCTGGCCGACGCCACCCTCTCGTACTCGCGCTGGTACTCCAACACCGGCGGGGCCGCGCCCAACGCCGACGTCTTCACCGTGCAGATCTCCAACGACAACGGCTCCACCTGGCTGCCCGTCGAGACCGTCGGCCCCGCCGGGCCGCAGGCCAGCGGCGGGTGGAACACGCCCACCTTCCGCGTCGGTGATCTCGTCGCCAACCCCGGCGCCGCCGTCCGCCTGCGGTTCATCGCCGACGACGCCGCCTCGGGGTCCATCGTCGAGGCCGCCGTCGACGACCTCGTCGTCTCGGCCCTCACCTGCGAGAACCCCGGCGGGTGCGACCCGGACTTCAACGCCGACGGCAACGTCGATCAGGACGACATCGCCTGCCTGGCGCAGGTCGTTGCGGGCGATCCCTCGTGCTCGTCGAACGACCCCGACTTCAACGGCGATGGCAACGTCGACCAGGACGACGTCGACGTCCTCTCGCAGGTCGTCTCCGGCCAGCCCTGCCCGTGATGCGAGCGGGTGGGTGAATGGGTGAACGGGTGAGTGGGTGAATGGGTGAATGGGTGGATGGGTGAGTAGGTGAACGGGTGACTCGGTGAGTGGTGAGCGTGCCGCGGCTGTGAGCGCTCACCATTCACCACTCACGTATTCAATCACTCTTCCACTCTTCCACTCTTCCACTCTGCCACTTCCAGTCCCCCCCCGCCCGTACCATCGCCCGTGCGTCCCACCGTCCGTCGCTGGCTTCTGCGGCTTGTCATCGCCGTGCCGGTGATCATCGGGTGCGTCGCTCTCGCCCTCTTCCTGGCCGTCCGGGCCGCCCCTGCATGGTGGGAGCAGGCCAACCCGGGCGCGTACGCGGGCGAACTGGGCACACAGTTCGAGAACGCCTGCGTCTCGCAGATCACCGCCGTCCGCCCCGCGGCCGCCGCTTCCGCGCCGGACGCCCCCTATCGCAGCGAGGTCTGGCGCGTCTCGCTCTCCGAGCGCGACCTCTCCGCCTGGGCGAGCGAACGCCTGCGCCCGTGGCTCGAGAGCAACGACCCCGCCTTCCGATGGCCCGACGGGCTGGGGGGTGTGCGTGTCGACGTGCGCGACGGGTTCATCCGAATCGGCGCGCCGGTCGGCGACGACGCCGCGATCGTCACGCTCGACTGCGAGGTGTTCGTCGACGACGCGGGCGGGCTGCGCGTGCGGGTGGTCGGCGCGCGGGCGGGCGCGCTCCCCGTGCCGGTCGGGCTCGCGCTGGCGCGCGCCGGGGCGATGCCCGCCGACGTCGCCGACATGCTGCGGGGCGAGCGCCCGCTGCTGCCCGAGGCGGTCATCCCCGCCGACGGCGCGCGATCGGTGCGTCTGCTGGGCGTGCGGGCGCGCGAGGGCGCGCTGGAGATCGAGGCGCGGACCGAATCGAACCCCGCCCGATGACGCGCGCACGCCGCCCGCGCGGGGGCTACTTGGGCCTGCCGGTGGAGATGTCCTGCCCGCGGAAGTGGCGGGTCATGTCGCGGAGCATCTGCGTGCCGCGGGCGCGCTGCGCGGGGTTGGCGTGCCCGCCGACGCGCGAGTTCATGAACGCCGCCATGCGCCCGATGGCCTCGGGCGGCGGGACGTTGTTCCCCTCGCGGAGGTTCTCGCGGTCGCGGGCGGCCTGGCGACGGACCTCGTTGATGCGTTCGGCGTCCGAGACGTCGCGGACCTGCCCGGTGATGGCCTCGATGGTCTCCGCCATGTCGATGAACGCGCTCTCCAGGTACAGCTCGCGCTCCTCGAGGGGGACGTCCTCGTAGCCGGCGGCGTGCCGGTCCCACACGTCGAGCACGAGGCGCGACGCGTTCTCCTCGATCTGGTCCCGGGCCGCCCCGGCGATGCCCGCCGCGAACGACGCGAGCAGCACGTTGTCGCCCGCGTCCATGCCCTTGAGGCGCTGCACGAGCTGCCCGATGAGCGCGAGGCGCTGCTCGACGGGCAGGCTGTTGAAGTCGTCGGTCAGCAGCGTGTAGTTGAACACGTCGTCGAGCGGGTCGTTCAGGTAGTCGGGGCGGGGCGTGGGACGCAGGACGAAGTAGAGCCCGACACCCAGCAGCAGGGCGGCCCCGGCGCCGAACGCGCCGAGCCGGCGGATGGTGCGGCGCCGGTCGTCCTCGGTGCGGGTGCGCTCGCGCCACCACAGGCGGGCGCGGTCGCGCGCGTCGAGCAGCGCGGTGACGAGGCGGGCGTTGGCACGGTCGAGCACGCTCATCCGCCCAGCCCCCCGCCGAACTGGATGGTGTCGATGACCAGGCGCTCGACGGTCTCGTCGCCGAAGAAGGGCGACTTCTCGGCGCGCCAGTCGCCGTAGAACACGGCGTTGCGCTCCCAGCGCGCCTCGTTGGACATGTCGGAGCGCCGGTTGACCTCGAAGCGCGGGTTGTGCCAGTCGTCGGCGTCGATGAGCACGGGGAGCGCGGGGCGGAAGTTCTCGTAGGCCTTGCTCACGCCGAAGTGCGGGTTGCGGACGGTGAGGGTTTCGGCCGCGACCATCACGAACGCCGGCAGGTACTCGTAGCTCGTGCCGCTGGATTGCCAGAGGGGCTTGAAGTCGGTGGCGGCGTCGCCCCCGGAGCGGTCCGACGGGCAGCGCCAGGGGTCGGGGCTGATCCAGTCGCCCGTGCCGTTCTCGCGGAAGGGCAAGGCCGCGTCGGTGTACTTGCCCATGATGTCGAGCAGCGACGGGTCGTTCTCGTTGGCGCCGTCGTTCAGCGGGCGCACGCGGGGGAGCAGGCCCTTGCTCTCCTGGTCCATGTACAACTGAAGCCCGACGGCGATGCCCTTGAGGTTCGCCAGGCACTTGGTGCGACGCCCGCTCTCGCGGGCGCCGGCGACGGCGGGCAGCGTGATGCTCACGATGATCGTGATGATGGCGAGGACGACGAGCAGCTCGATGAGCGTGAACGCCCCGGTGCTGCTGCGACGGGCAGCTCGGGCGCGCCGAGCGGCTGGGAGGCGTCCGGCCGACGGCCTGGCGTGCGGGCGGGTTCGGCGGGGCGTGGGGGTCACAGCGGGAGCCTCATGTGGAATCCTTCGCTCGTCACGGTGTCGACGATTCGCCGGGCGGCGGGGGTCTGGATGGACCGGATCGTCGGGGCGGCCTGGGCGAACCGCTCGCGGAAGACATCGTCCGTTTGCTTGGCCTTCTCGATGCTCTCGGCGACGGAGACCAGGGCGGTCTTGAGCTGGCGGGCACGCAGGGCGGCGGCCAGGAGCGCCCCGCCCAGCAGCACGGGCGTCGAGAGCGGGTCGGGCAGGCGCGGGGTGGCGTCGCGCAGCGCGCGGGCCAGCGGGTCCTCGGGGTCGGCGTCGGCCAGCCAGGCGGCGTGCTCGGCGTCGAGATCGGCCAGCGCGCGGTCGAGCTCCGCCCGGCGTGCCCGCAGCAGTTCAACCTGGGAGACGGTCCGCAGGCGCTCGGGATCGTCGGGGGCGCGGCCCCGCACGTCGAGGTCGGAAAGTTGGGACTCGCCCGCGCGGAGCGAAGCGTCGAGGTCGTTGCGGAGCGACAGGCCCTGGGCACGCACGCGCCGGACGTCGGCGCTGTTCACGCAGCCCGGGTTCGTCGCGACGAGGAACATCACACACACCCCTGCGGCGAGCGTCCGGAGAGCCGCCCGCACGCTGTTTCTACCCCGAGGCGAACCCTGCGGCCTACCGCCTCGCCCGCCAGACGCGATCCCGGACGAACCACTCGAGGCCACCGCCGCGACAGGCACTGCCACCATGACCGCCTCCCCTTGTTCGCCGGGTGGGCCGCGCGGTTACCCGCCGCGCCGGCACCCCCGGTGGGGCACGCTACGGAGCGGGCGGGCGGCGTCAGGCGAAGCGGGGGGCGATGACCGCCACTTTGCGCGCACGGGCGGTCCTGTGGGCAGGGTTCGCGCGCAGAAGTGGTCGCGGGCGTCAGCGGGCGGCGGCGAGCACGGCGCGGCAGAACTCGTGCGTCAGGGCGTGCCCGCTCCTGTGCGCGACGACGCGCGCGTGCAGGGGAGCCCCGAGCAGCGCGAGGTCGCCGATGAGGTCGAGGAGTTTGTGGCGCGCCGGCTCGTGGGGCATTCGCCACGCGTTGTCGATGGGCGCGCCGTCGTCGCCGACGACGAGCATGTCGCGCGGGGAGAGGTGCGCGAAGAGCCCGGCGGCCCGGGCGGCGTGGGCCTCGGCGCGCAGCGAGAACGTGCGCGCGGGGGCGATGTTCGCGGCGTAGTCGTCGGGGTCGCCCGTCCAGCGGGCCTGCTGCGGCGGGAGCGGCGAGGCCGGGCCGTAGTCCAGCGCGTAGGTGTAGTCGATCTCCGGTGCGGGTTCGGCGCGGATGGAGGCATCGCCCGCGCGGACCTCGACGGGCGCGCGGAGCGAGAGCGGCGTGGGCTCGGCGGATGCGCCGGGGTCATGAGCCGGGCGCACCAGGTGCGGGCGGAGGGCCTCGACGAATGGAAGCGCCGAGCCGTCGAGGATGGGAACTTCGCACGCGTCGTGGAGGTGAATGAACGCGTCCCAGACGCCCAGCCCCGCGAGGGCGGAGAGGACGTGCTCGACGGTCGCGAAGATGTGCGCCGAGGCGTCGGCGGCCCTTTGGGCGGGCGTGTCGGCGTGAGACGCGGCGAGGGTGGTGTTGCGGATGGGGAAGGCGGGCGGCAGGGCGGCCCATGCGGCGTTGGTGTGCAGCGCGGCGATGTGCGCGGGGGCGGTGCTCGCAGTGTGGCCGGCGTCGATGCGGCGGAGCGTGATGCGCCCGCGGGCGTCGCCCGGGAGGAAGGAGAGCGAGGCGGGGCGCGCGCTGAAGAGCCCGACGCCCCGGACAGGATCGGTGGGTTGACGGAGCACGGTGCGCGGGGCGTGCATGGCGGGGGTGCGGAACGCCGCGGCTAGCGGTCGGTGTCGCCCGTGCGCTTGCTGAAGCGGCGGAGGGCGACCAAGGTGCGTCGCCATTCGCTGGCGGGCCCGGCGGGGGCGCCCATGTAGCTGCCGTTGGGCGCGAGATCGGTGGCGACGCCGGCGTAGGCGGCGACCTTGGCGCGATCGCCGATCTCGACGCCGTCGGCGACGCCGACCTTGCCGCCGAGCATGACGGCGTCGCCCAGGACGACGCTGCCGGCGAGGGCGACGTGCCCGCAGATGACGCAGGAGCGTCCGATGCGGCAGTTGTGCCCGATCTGGACGAGGTTGTCGATCTTGGTGCCCGAGCCGACGAAGGTGGAGCCGAAGGTGGCGCGGTCGACGCAGGAGTTGGCGCCGATCTCGATGTCGTTCTCGAGGATGACGTTGCCGATCTGCGGGACCTTGACAAGGCCCTGGGCGGAGGGGCGGTAGCCGAAGCCGTCCGCGCCGATGATGACGCCGGCGTGGAGGATGCAGCGTTCGCCGACGACGCAGCGGTCGAGGACGCAGACGTGGGGGTGCAGGACGGTGTCGGCGCCGACGCGGGCGTCGAGGCCGAGGACCACGCCCGCGACGAGCACGGCCCGCTCGCCGACGACGCAGCCGGCGCGGAGGATGCAGCCCGGGCCGATGCTGGCGGTGGGGTGCACGCTGGCGGCGGGGTCGACGTGCGCGCCGGGGTGGATGCCCGGCGGCGCGGGGGGCGCGGGCGGGGTGAAGAAGGCGGCGGCGCGGATCGCGGCCATGTCGGCGTCGGGGACGATGAGCAGCGGGCGGGGCGAGGCGGGGTTGGCGGGGTCAAAGTCCGGGATGAGGTCGGCGAGCGCGATGGAGCGCGAGATGAGGGCGGCGGAGGCCTGGGAGGCGGGCCATCGGCGAGCGAAGCGGTGGTTGCGGATGAAGACCAGCGCGCCCGGGGCGGCGTGGTCGAGGGAATCCATGCGGGTGAGGGTGACGTCGGCGGGGCCGAGCAGCGACGCGCCGAGGGTGGCGGCGAGTTCGCCCGAGGTGATGCGGGGCGACGTGTGGGCCGGGGTGTCCGGGCGCGGGGGGGCGGTGGTCACGGGGTCGCTCCGGGTGCCGGCGGGCGGGGTGCTAGGGGCGACCCTGCGCGGGCGCCGGGGTCGCGCGTCCGGCGGAGTAGTCGTTGTTCATGATGGTGACGAGGCGGTCGGTGAGGCTGAGGTGGGGCGCCGCGAAGATGATGCCGCGGGCGTCCATGCGTCGGCGGTTCTCGCCGATGGGCGCCTCGGGGCGGGTCATGATCGCGCGGTCGTCGGCGATGACGAGGTCGATGCCTTCCTTCTCGGCGAGGGCCTTCACGGCCTCGATCGACTTGGCGTAGAGGCTGTGGACGAACTCGCCCTGTTCGAGCTCGACGACGGCCTTGTGGGCCTCCTGACGGGCCTTCAGGATGATGCGGTTCTCTTCGATCTCGCGCAGCTTGTCGATCTGGCGCTTGGTGTCGGACTTGTCGATGGTGTTCTTGAGTTCGTTCTGCGCCTGGGTGATCTTGTCGTCCAGGGCCTGCAGCTCGGCGCGGATGATGTCGCCCCGCCGCCCGAACTCGGTGTTGCGGTCCTTGAACTCGGCGAGCTGCTCCATGACCGCCGTCAGGTCGACGACGGCGACCGTCGTGGGACGCGGGGCGACGGGGCGCGACGGGGAGGCGTTGCCCGAGAACGCGGCGCCCACGAGCACGGCGAGGGCGGCGGCGACGGCGAACGCGGAGAGCCCGAGGTCCTGAGCGGCGGAGCGGTGCATCGGGGATGTGTCTCCAGGCGGCGGGGGGCGGGGCCCCGCGGTGCGAGGGAAGGGTACGGGGCTTAATCGAACGGGAGATCGAAGGTGAACGTGAGGATGCGCGTGTCGTCGGTGTCCTGTTTGAGGATGGGGAACCCGAAGTCGAACGCGAGCGGGGCGCTGCTGAGCTGCTCGACGTAGATGCGGATGCCGAAGCCGACCGAGACGCGGTACTTGTCGAACGAGAGGTCTTCGTCGACGGTGCCGGTGTCGATGAAGAGCACGCCCGAGACGAGGTCGGTGAGGAGGGGGCGGCGGATCTCGGCGCCGGCGAAGAAGGAGAAGACGCCGCCGACGGTCTCGTCGGAGGGCTCGCCGTTGTCGTTGCGGATGCCCACGGGGGCGACGCCCCGGAAGCCGAACCCGCGGAAGGACTGCCCGCCGAGGTAGAGGCGTTCGTAGAAGGGGACGTCTTCCTGGTCCTGGAGGATGTAGCCGGCGCGGGCGGTGAGCTGGAGCACGGTCTTGCGGTTGAGGGCGTCTTCTTCGAGCTTGAAGAAGCGGGAGTACTCGGCGGCGGTGCGGGTGAAGGCTTCTTCGCCGACGTACTGGTAGAGGCCGACCTCGGCGTTGCTGCCGACGGAGGGGAAGGCGACGTTGTCGACGCTGGTGCGCGAGAGGCGGACGCCGACGCTGGCGAGGGTGCTGCCCTCTTCGAGCTCGAAGTACTCGGTGGGAGCGTCGCTGTCGATCTCGCGGAGGTCGACGGTTTCGATGACGAACGGAAAGTTGACCTGCCAGCGCGAGCCGAACCGCCGCCCGATGGAGAAGCGGGCGCCGACGCGCTGCTCGGTGTAGGCGGAGTAGAGGCGATCGCGGAAGTAGACGGAGGAACTGGTGGAGTAGTCGGAGCCGAAGGCGGAGGGGTCGGTGAGGGAGATGGAGAAGGCGCGGACGCGATCGCCCGGGAGGGCCTCGATCTTGAAGGTCTGGCCCCCGCCGTAGAACGCCTCGCCGGACCAGACCTCGTTCCAGGAGGTGGGGATGTCGGTGATGTCGAAGTTGGTCTGGGTGAGGGAGATGGTGCCGGTGATGGAGGCGTCGGAGCTGACGCCCGCGCCGAAGTTGAAGGAGCGGGTGTTGGTCTCCTGCACCTCGAAGAGCACGTCGCGGGCGCCGGGGTCCTCGCCCGCGCCGGGCTGGATGGCGGTGCGGACCGAGTTGGTCTCGAAGAGGCGGAGGCGCTCGAGGCGTTTGCGGCTCTCGTCGATCTCGACGGGGTCGAGCGCGTCGCCCGGGCGGATGGTGATCTGCTCGCGGATGACGTCGCTGCGGGTGGCGGCGTTGCCCCGGACCTCGACCAGGCCGACCCGCAGCGGCGGGCCCTGGGTGATGACGAAGCGGATGTCCACCAGCGGGCGACCGGGCTCGCGGAGGATCTCGGCGCCCACGCGGGCGTCGGCGTAGCCCAGCGCGTGGTACGCGCGCCCGATGGCCTGCAGCGAGCGGCTGCGCTGCGAGTCGCTGTAGACGTCGCCCGCCTTGAGGGGGATGAGGGCCGCGATCTGCTCGGGCTCGAAGACGGGCGTCTCGCCCGGGGCCGAGCGGAGCAGCACGGCCCGGACGTTGTACTGCTGGCCCTCGTCGATGACGAAGGTGACGAGCGCCTCGCGCCCGTCGGCGGAGGGCGTGACGACGCGGTCGGCGCGGACGTCGAGGTACCCGCGATCGCGGTAGTAGGCGATGAGCGCGCCCACGTCGGCGTCGAGCACGTCGGTGTCGACGCTCGCGCGCTCGCGCAGGCGGTCGATGAGCCAGGCCTCGCGCGTCTTGATGGCGGACTGGAGCTGGCGGGGCGTGAAGGCGGTGACGCCCTCGAAGCGCACGCTGGTGACGAGGATGCGCTCGCCCTCGCGGATGCGGAAGACGACGATGCCGCTCTCGTCCAGTTCGGCCTGGTCGATGGTGGCCAGCGCGTTGTAGTAGCCCCGCGCGCGGTACTGCGCCTCGATGCGCCGGCAGGCGCGCTCGAGCTGCGTGGGGTCCACGGGCGTGCCCTCGAGGGCGAGGTCCTTGACCAGTTCGTCGTCGTCGAAGACGCGGTTGCCGATGGTCTGGACGGCGGTGATGAGGGGCTGGAGGGTGACGTCGTAGGCGAGTTCGACCGAGCCGTCGGCGAGCTGCTGCACGCGCGCCTCGACGCGCCGGAATCGCCCGAGGCGGTTGAGGCGCGAGATGTCCTGGCTGACCACGCGCGGGTCGAACGGGGCGCCCTCGATCTGGCGGAGCTGGTTGCGCGCCAGGGCTTCGTCCGACGGCGACAGGCTCTCGGGCGCCCCCTGCGGTGCCCCTTGGGGTGTTGGCGCGGGCACGCGGAAGACGATGCGCCGCACCGGGCGGCCCTGGAAGGGCTCGAGGTCCGCCGCCCCGGGGGCCGGCGGCGGGGGCTGCGGCGGGGTTGATTCAGGTTGCCCGAGCGCCGGCGAGAGCGAAACCAGCAGCCCCGCGGCGAGCGCGAGGGGCCGTGCCCGGCGGGCGAGCCACGACGGGTGCGGCGTGCCGCGCGGGACGGGATGAGGGGGCCGGGGTGGAACGGTCACAGGGAGCGGACGATACCGCCCCCGGGCCCTCGGGACAAACCGGGCCGGGTTCAACGCGGGCACCGGGGCGGGGTTAGACTCAACTCGCCCCGCCCGGCGAGGGGCCGGGGCGCGAGGAGGGCGCGTGCGCTACGTGCTGCGACGGATCATGCTGGGCCTGGGGGCGATGCTGCTCGTCGCGGGCATCGGCGTGGTGCTCGTGGGGCAGCAGATCCTGCACGTCATCGTGTCGTTCGGCATCGAGGAAGAAAAAGCGCGCAACGGCGCGTTCGCCGCCTTCGGGGGCGGGATCTTCCTGGCGGCGGTGGGGGCGGGGCTGCTGGCGGCGGCGGCGCCCGGGCACAGGCCGCGGGGCGTGAAGTAGGGCCTTACCCGCTGCCGACGAGGGCGGCGTTGGTGGGGAACCGCTGCAAGGCGGCGAGGAGCTGCTCGACCTGCTGGGGCGGGTGCATGGCGAGCAACCGCCGGCGCAGGGCGGTCATGGTCTTGAGTTCCTGCTCGGTGAGGAGCTTGTCTTCTTTGCGCGTGCCGCTCTCGGCAAGGTTGATGGCGGGGAAGAGTCGTCGCTCGGCGATTTTGCGGTCGAGGATGAGCTCCATGTTGCCCGAGCCCTTGAACTCCTCGAAGATGACCTGATCGGCGGCGGAGCCGGTGTCGACCAGGCAACTGGCGATGATGGTGAGGCTGCCGGCCTCTTCGGTGTTGCGCGCGGCGCCGAAGATCTGGCGGGGCACCTCGAGGGCGCGGCTGTCGAGCCCGCCGGTCATGGTGCGCCCGCTGCTGGCGTGCCGGCGGCTCTGGTTGAAGGCGCGCCCCAGGCGGGTGAGCGAGTCGAGCAGGATGACGACGTGGCGCCCGGCCTCGACCATGCGCCGGCAGCGCTCGAGCGTGGAGATCGAGATCTCGATGTGGCGTTCGACCGGGTGGTCGTTGCTGCTGGCGATGACGCGGACGCGGGGGCGGGCGGGCGGGGCGGGGGTGGCGTCGGAGCCGCCGAGGGGGTCGGCGTGGGGGTCGGCGTCGGGCGGGGCGGCTTCACGGAAGGCGGCCTCGCCCCGGGCCATGACCTCGCGCGCCAGGCGTTCGGTCTCGGGGCTGACGAAGGTGCGGCGGAAGTCGGTGACTTCTTCCGGGCGCTCGTCGACCAGGAGCACGACGACCTCGGTGTCGGGGTGGTTGCGCAGGATGGCGGTGGCGATGTCCTTGAGGAGCGTGGTCTTGCCGGCCTTGGGGGGCGAGACGATGAGCCCGCGCTGGCCGCGTCCGATGGGGCAGAACAGGTCGATGAGGCGGCAGGAGGCGGGGCAGCCGGGGTACTCGAGGGTGTAGCGGGGCTGGGGGTCGATGCTGGTGAGGTCTTCGAAGCGTTTGGCGCCCGGGCGGATGCTGAGGGGGTTGCCGTCGACATCCAGCGGGCCAGGCCCCTGGCGCGGCGGGGGCGGCTGATGGTCGCGCGGCTGGGGAGCGGGGGGGGTGTTGGAGTTGTGGGGGGTGTGGGGCGGGGCCTGCCCGGCGGCGCCGCCACCCCGGCCTCGACGCCTGCGCCGGCGCCGGCGTCCCTGCCCGCCTCCGCCCGCGTTTCCGAACTCGCCTTGGGTGTTCACGCCAACTCCTGGAGAGACTGCGTTCAGCGGAAGTACGGCCCGAGCGGCACCGGGGCGCTGGTCTCGGGCGTTCAAAACTCTCGACCCCGATCGGGGCGCGGACCGTGAGGACGGCGCCGTGCAGGGCGGCACGCGGAGCGCACGGCGGACAGGCGCGCGGATGTGGTCGTCAGGCCCGGGAGACTTGAGGTCGGCCTGCGGGGGGATCATACCACGGGCGGACGAGGGAACGTCGGCCGCGTGCTCCGGCGAGCGGGGGCGGCGTCGTTACTACACTGGGGGTCCGTGCCGTCGCCCACGCCGCCAACCCCATCGTCGTCCGCGAGCGAGGGGGCCGCTGCGCGAACGCCCGGCCCCGACGCGGCGGGCGGAGCGGCCCCGGGCGGGGCGGCCCCGGGCGCAGGGGCAGGGGAGCCGGGCGCATCGGCGGCGAGCGGGGCGGGGCACGGGCCCGCGGGGGCGGCGTCGCCGACCATCGTCTTCAAGGCGTTGCCGGTGTCGCCGGGGATCGTGATCGGCAAGGTCCTGGTGATCGACGACGACGTGCGCCGGGTGACGCGCCGGGCGATCCTGCCGGCGAGTGCGCCGGCGGAGGTGGCGCGGTTCGACGCGGCGGTGGCGGCGTCGATCGCGGAGATCCGCGGGGTGCACGCGCGGGCCGAGCGCGAGATGGGCAAGGAAGCGGCGTCGATCTTCCTGTTCCACGTGGGGATGCTGTCGGACCCGTCGCTGGTGGGGCCGATCCGCCGGATGATCGAGCGGGAACTGGTGACGGCGGACTACGCCGCGGCGAACCTGCTGGCGGGCTTGGCGGACCGGTTCCGGGCGGCGGGCGACAGCGTGTTCGCGACGAAGGTGAACGACATCGACGACCTCTCTCTGCGGCTGCAGCGGCACCTGGCGGGGGACCGGGCGCGCCCGCTGCTGGAGGCCGACGAGCGCACGGTGATCGTGGCGCGCGACCTGACGCCCTCGCAGACGGCGTCGTTCGATCGCTCGCGGGTGGTGGGGTTCGCGACGGACCTGGGGGGGATGACAAGCCACACGGCGATCATCGCCAAGGCGCTGGAGATCCCCGCGGTGGTGGGGTGCAAGACGCTGCTTCGTGCGGCGGCGGACGGGATGCAGATCGTGCTCGACGGGGACGAGGGGCTGGTGATCCTGAACCCGGACGCGTCGACGCTGGAGAAGTACGGGCGGCTGATGGAGCAGCGGGCGCTGTTCCGGGTGTCGCTGGCGGTGCTTTCCGACCTGCCCAGCGTCACCACGGACGGGACGGCGGTGGAGATCCTGGGGAACATCGAGCTCCCCGACGAGGCGCAGAAGGTGCTGCAGCACGGGGGCGCCGGGATCGGGCTGTACCGGACGGAGTACCTGTTCCTCACGCGCTCGCGCGAGCCGACGGAGGAGGAGCACTTCGCGGCGTACGCGCGCTGCGTGGAGCTGTGCGCGGGGCGGAGCCTGACGATCCGCACGGTGGACCTGGGGGCGGACAAGTACACGCAGGCGATGGAGGAGATCCCCGAGCGCAACCCGTTTTTGGGCAACCGGAGCATCCGGTACTGCCTCAAGAACCCGGGGATGTTCAAGCGCCAGCTGCGCGCGATCCTGCGGGCGAGCGCGCTGGGCCCGCTGCAAGTGATGTTCCCGCTGATCTCGACGATCGCGGAGCTGCGCCAGGCGAAGTTCCTCGTGCACGAGGTGATGGAGGACCTGACGGAGGAGAACATCGCCTTCGACGCGGGGATCAAGCTCGGGATGATGGTGGAGGTGCCCAGCGCGGCGATCCAGGCGGACTCGTTCGCGCGCGAGGCGGACTTTTTCTCGATCGGAACGAACGACCTCGTGCAGTACACGCTGGCGGTGGACCGGATCAACGAGCGCGTGGCGCACCTGTACACCCCGACGCACCCGGCGGTGCTGCGCCTGATCCGGGACGTGTCGCGGACGGCGCGCCGGCACAAGGTGCCCGTGTCGTGCTGCGGGGAGACGGCCGGCGACCTGGAGTACGCGATGTTGCTGGTCGGGCTGGGGCTGCGTACCCTGTCGGTCAGCAGCTCATCGATCCCGTCGCTCAAGCGGTTCATCCGGTCGGTCAGTGTGCAGCAGTGCGAACGCGCGGCCCGGCAGGCCCTCGCGCTCGATTCAGCGGACCAGGTCGCGCGGCTGCTGCGTGATCGGGCCCGGACATTCGTTCCCGAGGCGTTCGACGGAAGGTCCGTCGAGTAGGCTTTGGGAGAACAGACCAGCGGCTCGCGCGACGGGCGCCGGGCCGGACAGACTCGATTCCGGCGTGTCTTCGCCGGCGGCTTTGATGGATGTGCGCGTCGCGCCTCGGAGGCGCGCCCGCATCCGACGGGGGCGGGCGGTGCGCGGGGGGACAGGTTTCCCGGCGCGGGCCGCTCCCGGGACCGGGCGCCGGCGTCCGGGGCCGTTCGAGCGCTGCTTCGGCCGATGGAATCTTCGTCGTGCGCGCCGGAGCGCCCGCGCCGGGCGTGCACGCGCCCGGGGGGGCGCAGAAAGCGGGGGGCGTGATGCCCGACACGACGAAGATGCTGATCAACTATGTCCCGGGCGAGGAATGCCGCGTCGCCATCGTGGAGGACGACAAGCTCGAGGAACTGCACGTCGAGCGGTTCGCGCAGGCCTCGCGGGTGGGGAACATCTACGCGGGCGTGGTGGTGAACGTGGAGCCGTCGATCCAGGCGGCGTTCGTTGATTTCGGGGTGGGCGAGAACGGGTTTTTGCACGTCACGGACCTGCACCCGCGCTACTTCCCGGGCGAGGACGACGAGACGACCGAGCGCGTGGGGTTCAAGACGCCCCGGCGCGAGCGGCCTCCGATCCAGGCGGCGCTGCGCCGGGGCGACGAGGTGATCGTGCAGGTGCTGAAGGAGGGCGTGGGCACGAAGGGCCCGGCGGTCACGAGCTACCTGTCGATCCCCGGGCGGTTCCTGGTGATGATGCCCGGGATGGACAAGGTGGGGGTGTCGCGCAAGGTGGAGGACGAGGACCAGCGCCGCGCGATGCGCGAGATCCTGGACCAGCTGGAGCTGCCCGAGGGGTTCGGGTTCATCCTGCGAACGGCGGGGATGGACCGGACGAAGGCGGAGCTCAAGCGCGACCTGGCGTACCTGCAGCGGCTGTGGAAGGACATGGAGAAGCGGGAGAAGGCGGGCCCGCGGGGCAAGCCGCGGCTGCTGTACAGCGAGAGCGACCTGCTGGTGCGGGCGCTGCGCGACCTGCTGACGACGGACATCAAGGAAGTGGTGGTCGATCACGAGTCGGCGCTTCGTCGGGCGGGGCGGTTCATGAAGATCGTGGCGCCGCGCGGGACGACGAAGCTGCTGCACGCGCCGGGGCCCACGCCCCTGTTCCACTCGTTCGGGATCGAGCAGCAGATCTCGCTGATCCATGCGCGCGAGGTGCCATTGCCGAGCGGGGGGCGGCTGGTGATCGACCAGACCGAGGCGCTGGTGGCGATCGACGTGAACAGCGGGAAGAGCCGCGAGAGCCGCAACAGCGAGGACAACGCGTTCCAGACGAACCTGGAGGCGGTGGACGAGATCTGCCGCCAGCTGCGTCTGCGCGACATGGGCGGGATCGTGATCAACGACCTGATCGACATGCGTGAGTCGCGTCATCGCAAGGAGATCGAGAACCGGTTCAAGGAGCGGCTGAAGCGCGACCGGGCGAAGTCGACGATCACGAGCATCTCGGAGTTCGGGATCCTGGAGATGACGCGTCAGCGGATGCGACCGAGCCACGAGAGCGTGCACTTCACGGACTGCCCGACGTGCCGCGGACGCGGGATGCTGCAGAAGCCCGACTCGGTGGCGTCGGACGCGCTGCGCGAGCTGTCGGCGGTGCTCGACGTGCCGCGGGTGCACAAGGTGGAGATGGTCGTGGCGCCGCGCGTGGCGGGGGAGCTGCTCTCGACGAAGCGGGCGCTGCTGGGGCGCGTCGAGCGGGCGCACGGGAAGCACGTGGACGTGCGCGTGAGCGAGGCGACGGCGGTCGATCGCGTGACGTTCTACGCGTACGACGCGCAGGGCGCGGACATCGACCTGGGCAACCTGCCCCAGCCGCGCCGGCCCAGGGACCTGCGCGAATGGGTCGACCCGACGCCCGCGGCGGACTGGGCGCTGACGGACGAAGAGTCTGTCGCGCCCCCCGAGCCCGAGCCCGACATCGAGGGCGACACGGGCGAGGACGGGCACCCGATCGAGTTCGATCTTCCCGAGGACGCGGCCCCGGCGGGCGAGGACGAGGGTGCGTCGGGCGAAGAGGGCGGTGGACGCCGTCGTCGGCGTCGTCGTCGGCGGGGCGGGCGCGGTGGAGATCGTGGTGGAGAGCGCGGGCCGGATCGAGCCGCGGAGGGCGCGACCGACGGGCGGGCGCCGCGTCCGCCGGCGATGCCGCCACGGGACGCGCGTGACGACGCGGGCGACGGGGCCGATGCGCCCGGCGAGCAGCGCGGCGGCGACCAGGCGATGACGCCCGGCGAGGCGCGTGCAGAAGGAGAAGGCGGGCGGCGTCGGCGCCGGCGTCGCCGGCGCGGCCGGGGCGGCGGCGGTGGCGGCGGGATGGAGGGCGATGTGCGGCGCGATCAGCCCGATCGCCCGGATCGCCCGGATCGCGGGGATCGCCCGGTGCGGGCCGATCTCTCGGCCGCGACGGGCGGGGAGTGGGGCGATGACGCGGAACTGCCCGCACGCCCGCTCGCGACGGGCGCGGGCGAGCAGCCCGAAGGGCCCGACGAGGACGTGCGCGACGACGCGGTGCCGCCGGACGGCGCGGGGCCGGTGATTGCTCGCGAGAGCGCGGGCGCGGGTGATCGTGGCGAGGATGCTGGTGCGCCCGACGCGGAAGACGAGGGCCCGCCGCACGCCGCGGACGACGCGGACGAGGACGAGGCACGGTCGGATGGCCCGCCGCTGGGCGAACCGGGCGCGCCGGGCGAGGCGGGGGAACCGGGCGAAGGGGGCGTTCGTCGTCGGCGGCGGCGTCGGCGCCGAGGGCGCGGCCGTGGTCAGGGCGACGGGTCCGGCCAGGGTCCCGCGGGCGGCCAGGGTCCCGCGGGCGGCCAGGGTCCCACCGGCGGGCAGGGCCCGTCGGGCGGGCAGGGCGGCGGGCCGGCGAGAGGGGACCGGGGCGGCGGGCGTGAGTCGGGGCGATCGGAGCGCCCGGCGTCGGCACCGCGGCCGGCACCGCCGAGTGTCAGACCCCCGGCATCGTCCAAGCCACCGGCGCCTCCCAAGCCACCGGCGGCGGGCAAGCCGGCGCCGGAGGCGGGCGGGCCGCCGAAGGTGCGAACGCTGTACGGCGCGACGCGCCGGAAGTTGAGCCCGGCGGAACTGAACAAGCGGCCCAAGCCGGAGTAGCGGTCGGGCGCTCAGGGCGCGGGGTGTTCGGGCTTCTCGCCGCGCAGCACGCGCCAGAGGTCCTTGACGACCCAGCTCATGTTGACGTGGGCCGCGGCGGTCGAGGCGGCCAGGTGCGGGAGCAGGGTGGCGTTGGGCAGCCCGAGGAGCGGGTAGTCCGGGCCGAAGGGCTCGGGGTCGTGCACGTCGATGATCGCGCGGGCGCCCGGGTGGGTGCGGAGGAAGTCGGCGAGCGCGGCGGCGTCGACCACGACGCCCCGGCTGGTGTTGAGCAGGATGGCGGTTGGGCGGACGGAGGCGAGGAAGTCGGCGTTGACGAGGCGCGCGTTGGCGGGGCGCGCGTCGACGTGGATGGTGAGGATGTCGGCCCGCCGCAGGAGTTCGTCGCGCGGGACGGGGACGGCCCCGTGGCGCTTGGGCGCCGGGACGCGGGCGATGTCGTGGAAGAGCACTTCCATGCCGAAGCCCGCGCCGATGCGCGCGACGCGCCGGCCGATGCGCCCCAGCCCCAGGATGCCCAGGACGAGCTCGTTGAACTGCGCGGGCGCTTCGTGCGCGCGGCGGAGGGCGTTCCAGCGATCGGTGGGGACGGGCCCGGCGAGCGTCGTGCGCGGGCGCAGCACGTCGGCGAGCAGCGCGAAGACGTACTCGGCGACGGCGGTGGAGTTGGCGTCGGGCGTGTGCACGACCTGCACGCCCCGGCGGCGGCATTCGGCGACGTCGATGCGGTCAAGACCCACGCCCGCCCGCGCGACGCAGCGCAGGCGCGGGGCCCCGTCGAGGAACGCGCCGTCGACGCGGGTGTAGGTGCGGACGATGACGGCGTCGGCCCGCGCGAGCAGCGCGGGGAAGCGGGCGTCGGAGAAGTGGCAGACCTCGAGGTCGCAGGACTCGCGCAGCCACGCCCCGGCGGCGGGATCAAGGTCCTCGCACTGGATCACGAAGGGTCGGGCGTGGTCGGGGGGCACGTGGGGGCATTGTTGGCACGCGGCGAGGCGGCAGGGACTGGGCACTGGGGACCGGGGCAAGGCAGGAAGGCCACAGGGCCGCAGGGCCGCAGGGCCGCAGGCCACAGGGCCGCAGGGCCGCAGAAGAGTCAGAGGATCACACGGGCGCGCGGAGCGTTCTTGCCGCCCTGCCTCGCCGTCTCGCTGTCTCGCTGCCTCGCTGTCCTGAGCAAGCACTGGTCACTGGTGCGGCGGCTGGTTCGGGTCGCCCTGCGCGACCTCGATGATCGCGCTCATGGAGCCGGCGGAGCGGGCGAGCAGCGGGTCCTTGCCGTAGGCGTGGATCTGGTCGCGCTTGAGTTCGGCGTGCTCCTTGTGCGTGGTGAGGAGGATGACGCGGCCGTGCTCGTCGACGGTCTGGGCGGCCTTGAAGGCCCGCTCCAGCGGGAATGCGAAGAGTTCGCCCAGCATGCGCATGACGTACTCGTACGTGTGATCGTCGTCGTCGAGGAGCACGACGTTCCACAGCGGGGGCTGCCTGGTGTCGGGGGCGTCTTTGGGGGCCGCCTTGGGCGGGGGCAGGGTGGCGACGCGTTCGTCGGAGGTTGTCATGCATCCTCCTGTCGGTGAGACTGTAGGGGACAGGGGCCGGGCCAGGGGCGGCGGCGGGACAAGGAGCACGGGATGCGCACTGCGTGGGCGGCGAGTTGGCTGACGGGGATTGCGGCGTTTGCGGGTGGCGGAGTGGTCTCGCTCGCGCAGCCCGCGGACGACGCAACGGCGTGGGTGCGTACGCACGCGCGCGAGGTGCGCACGGTGCACGCGGGCGCGGACCTCGCGGACCTGTCGTTCCTCAAGGACATGATCGGCGATGCGCGGATCGTGGGGCTGGGAGAGAGCACGCACGGCTCGCGCGAGCAGTTCCAGTTCAAGCACCGGGTGTTGGAGTATCTCGCAACCGAGATGGGGTTCACGGTGTTCTCGATCGAGGCGAGCGCTCCGGAGAGCTTCGCGGTGGACGAGTACGTCTCGAAGGGCGAGGGCGATCCGGAGGTGCTCGTCGGCGGGATGCTGTTCTGGACGTGGAACACCGAGGAGGTCGCGGCGATGGTCCGGTGGATGCGCGCGTTCAACGAGCGCGAGGGCGCCGTCGGCTCGGGGAAGCGCGTGCGGTTCACCGGGTTCGACATGCAGAGCCCGGGGTTGCCGCTCAAGATCCTGCGCGACGCGCTGGGCCCGGATGATCCGCTCGCGGGCGAACTCGAGTCGCTCCGGCGCACGGTGCGGGCCATCGGTGAGGGGCCCATGGGGGGCGTGTCGCCGTTCGCGGTGTCGACCGGGACCTTTCCCGCGAAGCAGGCCGCGGGAAAGTCCGTGACGCTGTCCGGGTGGATCCGCACGGAGGACGTGCGGGGACGTGTCGGGTTGTGGTGGCGGGCCGACAAGGCCGACGGGTCGGTGGGTGCGTTCGACAACATGCTGGACCGAGGGCCGACGGGGACGACGGCGTGGCAGCGCTTCGCGCTGACGCTCGACAACCCGCCCGATACGACGAACGTGAACTTCGGCGCGATCATGACGGGCAAGGGGCGCGCGTGGATCGATGATCTCCGCATCGAACTGGACGGCGTGGAGTGGAAGGGCCCGGGGTTCGACCTGTCCTTCGGCGCGCCCGCGATGGAGGGCTTCTCGTCGGGTCAGACGCGCACGTACGAAACCGCGTTCGACGCGGGCGTCGGCCACGACGCGCCGGGGAGCCTGCGGCTGGCGAGCACCGCGGTCGAGCCCGACGGCGTCACGCCCGAAGAGGCACTGGCGGCGGCGGCGCGGTTCGTGGCGTCGCTGCGCCTTGCGGACGAGCGATTCGCCGGTCGCGGGATGTCGCCCGCGCAACGCGCCTGGCTCGGGTTCAACGCGAACCTCCTGCGCCAGTGGGCGATGATGTACGCCGAGGCGAACGGGTACGCGGCACGGGATCGCGCGATGGCCGAGAACGTGCGGTGGATCCTCCAGGGCGATCCCGACGCAAAGATCGTGCTGTGGGCCCACAACGCGCACGTCTCGGCCATGCAGCCCAACATGGGCTGGCACCTGCGCGAGTGGTACGGGAAAGACTACGTGAGCGTGGGGTTCGGCACCGCGCGGGGCACGTACGCGGCGATCCGCCGGGGCGAAGGGCTGCACGCGGGGAATCCGCTGGAGGCGCCGCCCGAGCGGTCGATCGAGTCGGTGCTCGACGCCGCCGCCCCGCCGATCGCGATTCTTGACATCAGGCCCGCGCGCGGCGAGACGGAGTTCGCGACGGCGTGGCTGCGCGAACGCCGCCCGTTCCGGTTCGTCGGTGCGATAGCGACCGAGCAGCAGTTCGGCGACCTGCCGGCGGCGGAGGCGTTCGATCTCCTCGCGTGGGTGCGCGAGACGTCGAGCGCCGTGCAGTTGAAGGGGAGGCGATCACCGGGCGTCGAGCCCTGATTGCCCCCGCGACTGCGCGAACGCCTGCTCCGCGACGCGCAGCGCGCGGGCGAGGGCGGCGGCCTTGTTGACGGTTTCCTGGTATTCGGCGTCGGCGTCGGAATCCGCGACGATGCCGCCCGAGGCCTGCAGGTGGTAGGTCCACGCGTTCGGGGCGTGCGCCGCGCGGGCGGCCAGCGGGACGACGATGGTGCGCAGCGTCAGGGCGATGTCCATCTGCCCGTCGAGCCCGACGTAGCCCAGGCCCCCGCCGTAGGGCCCGCGCCGGACGGGCTCGAGTTCGTCGATGATCTGCATGGCGCGGACCTTGGGGGCGCCGCTGATGGTGCCGACGGGCAGCGCGGCGGCGAGGGCGTCCCAGCAGTCGAGCCCGTCGCGCAGCACGCCGGTGACGGTCGAGCTGATGTGCATGACGTGGCTGTAGCGTTCGACCTCCATCACGCGGGGCAGGTCGATGGTGCCCGGCTCCGCAACGCGCCCGACGTCGTTGCGCCCGAGATCAACGAGCATGATGTGCTCGGCGCGCTCCTTGGGGTCGGCGAGGAGTTCGGCCTCGAGGGCGGCGTCGGCCTGTGGCGTGTTCCCGCGCCGGCGCGTGCCCGCCAGCGGGCGGTTCGTGACGATGAGGCGCGCCGGGCCGGGCGATTGCGGGTTCTCCAGCGCGACGCGGCAGAGGATCTCCGGGCTGCTCGCGACCAGGATGCACGCGCGCCCCTGGAGGTAGACCATGTAGGGCGAGGGGTTCACCGCACGCAGCGCGCGGTAGACATCGAACGGGTCGGCGGTGCTCGTGCGCTCGAAGCGCTGACCCAGCACGACCTGGAAGATGTCGCCCGCGCGGATGTACTCGAGCGCGCGGGCGACCATCGCCCCGTGCTGCGCGCGGGTCATGGTGCTCTCGAGGGGCGGGGCGGCGTCGGGCGGGGGCATCTCGCCGGAGCGCAGCGGCTCGCTGTGACGCTCGAGCAGGGCGAGGCGGTCGTGCAGGCGGGCGAGCGCGTCGTCGTACGCCGCGGCGGGGTCGGCGTGGGGCGCGACCTCGGCGAGTTGCACGACGCAGACGAGCTTGTCCACGTGGTCGAAGACGACCACGCCGTCGTAGTACGCGAAGTCGAGGTCGGGGAGCGCGCGGTCGTCGCGCGGGGCGGCGGCGAAGGGGAGCTTGTCGGGCTCGGCGTAGCGCACGCTGTCGTACGCGGCGTAGCCGACCAGGCCGCCGAGGAAGCACGACGGCGCGCCGGGCGTGCGCACGAGGCGCCGGGCGCGGGCGAAGGCCTTCAGCGGCGCGAAGGGGTCGGGGGGCGTTGTCTGTTCGCTGGCCGAAGGCGACTGCGCGCCCGAAGGCGACTGCGCGCCGGGCGATGCAGGTGGCGCGCCGGGCGCGTGCTGCTCGATGGTGACGGCGCCCTCGCGCGCGATGAACGTGGTGCGCGGGCGGGCGCCGAGGATGGAGTAGCGGCCTTGGCGCTCGCCCCCTTCGACGGACTCGAGGAGGAACGACGGCGCGGTGCGGTCGTCGGGCGAGACGAGGCGGCGGTACGCGACCACCGGCGTGAGGTGGTCGGCGAGCAGGCGGATGCAGATGGGGATGCAGAGGGTGGCGTGGCCGCGTTCACGCGCGACAAGCGCGAGGAACTCCTCGCGTGAAGGGGTGGGCATGGGGAGTAGGGTAGAAGAGAGGTGAGGAGGTGAGGAGGTGAAGAGGTGAGGATGTGAGGGGGTGAAGTGCCCTCCGGCTCGCGAACTCGCAACCTCCCCCGTGGGCGGAGGATGATGCCGAATGCCGAACGCGGAACGCGGAACGCCTGCTCCTACTTGGTCTTCTCCCGCCACGCGGCGATGACGGCGGCTTCGCGCCCCTCGGGCAGCGCGGTGCGCAGGCGCGTCGGGTCGGACATCTTCGGCGGTTCCTTGCCCTCGGCGATGGCGGCGTCGCGCATTTCCTTCGTGACGCGGGTGCGGCGTTCGATCTCGCCGGGCCACCAGCCGAGGATCTCGGCGCACGTGTCGGCGGCGGGGCGCGTGGTGAGCCCGGCCTTCACCGCCTTGTCGATCGAGCGCCGGTGGAACCCGGCGTACTCGCCTTCCGGCGGGATCCAGATCGGCAGAATGCCCGGCCCCAGTTCCTGCGTCGCGAGGAAGTCGGCGGGGATCCAGACCTTCGTTGCACCCTCGCGGTGCATGCGACGCACGCTCTGCTCGCAGGCGTCGATGAGCGCGCCCCAGGTGGTGCCGCCGACCGGCCCGCAGACGTTGATCGGGCCGGTGACCTTCCGCTCGACGGCGTTCAGGATGAACGCGGCGAGGTCGCGGACGTCGATGAACTGCACGGGGTCGTCGGGCGATCCTGGGACGAGCATCTCGCCCCCCTGGCTGGTGCGCACGGGCCAGTAGCTGAAGCGGTCGGTGTCGTCGCGCACGCCGACGATGTACCCGGGGCGGACGTTGAGCGTGCGCCCGGGCATGGCGGCCTCGGCGGCCTGCTCGCACAGGGCCTTCAGCGGGCCGTAGTTCTCGAACTGCGCGCCCATGGTCTCGACGGTGGGGTCGGCGAGCGTGCCGAGCGGGGCGTCTTCGCCCATGCCGGGGGTGTCGTTCTTGGCGTAGACGGAGAGCGTGGAGACGAAGGCGTAGTGCGAAGCGGCGGGGGCGAGGAGTTCGGCGGAGGCCTTGACGATGCGGGGGACGTAGCCGCTGGTGTCGATGACGGCGTCCCACTTCGTGCCGGCTTTGACGGCGGCTTCGATCTGTTCGAGGCCCTTGGGGCCCTCGGGCTTGGGGTCTTCGGCGTGCTTGTTGGGGTCGCGGTTGCCGTAGAGCTTGGTGACGTCGTCGAAGGAGGTGCCCTTGGTCTTCTCGCGCTTGCCGCGGTTGAAGAGCGTGAGTTCGTGCCCGCGCTTGAGGGCGTCCTCGACGATGGCCGGGCCCAGGAAGCCCGTGCCCCCGAGGATGAGGATCCGCAGGCGCTTGCGCCGCTCGACGCCCGCGAGCAGGGTGGGGGTGAGCGCCAGGGCGGCGGACGAGGCGAGCGAGACCTTGATGAACTCACGGCGGGTGTGATGCATGACAGGGCTCGATGGGCGGAACGGGCGAATGGCCCGGACGCCGCCCCGTCCGCGCCGATGGGGCACGTGGATGCGCTTCCCCAGGGCGTCCGTCACGGAAATCGGCGCGGGGCCCGTACGCTCTGGCCATGGCACGACTTCCGCGGCTGCTGGGGGCGGTTGGGCAGGCGATTGTCCAGGGCGCGCTGGCATGGGTTGCGTGCGCGGCGTGGGCGCAGGGGGCTGCACCACCGGCGAGCCCGACGCCGGCGCCGGTGGTGAACCCGATCCCGCTGCCGCCTGTGCCCGGCGGGCAGGCGGCCCCGGCCGACGAGCCCGCGCAGGTGCGCATCGGGCGACGGGTCGACGCCACGCGCCGGGCGGCGACGGTGGGCGACGTGCTGGTGCTGGTGCGCGACGCGGGGTCGTACACGCGGGCGATCGGCGAGTGGTCGCCCACGGCGCGGTTCCCGGTGCTGATCGATGACGGGACGCTGGAGGGGATGGAGAACATCGCGCGGTTCGCGCGTGCGTTCCGCCCGGCGCGCGTGGTGCGGTGGAACGCCGCGGGAGACGCGGGCGGCACGTACGACGGGGCGTCGTTCGCGAAGACGACGATCGCGAGCGTGACCGACGGCGTGGCGCGGGCGTGGGATGTGCCCGAGGGCGCGCCGGGGAGCATGATCGGCGAGGACGCGCTGCTGGCGCATTGGCGGGGAATCGGGCACACGCCCCCGGGCATCGTGCTGATGAACGTGGAAGACCCGGCGTGGGCGGGCGGGCTGGCGTTGGCGGCGGGGCGCGGGCAGGCCGTGGGCTTCGTGCCGATGCGCCAGGGCTTCGACGCGACGATCGGCGCGCCCGAGACGGAGATCCTGCTCCGCGCGAGCGAGCGCGTCGCGGAGACGAGCGGGTGGTCGTGGCGGGGGCTGGGGGACGATCTCGAGGGCGTGACGATCGCGATGAACTCGCCCAATCGGTACGACACGGGCAAGGAACTGCTCGCGATGAGCGACCGGGTGGGGCGGCTGGGCCCGGCGGCGACGCCCGGGGCGCGCTGGGCGTGGGGCGGGCACGCGTTCGGCACGGCGCCGGTGTCGGTGTACCGGGCGATGTGCGCGCTGTTCTTGCAGCCGCAGGACGCGTGGCTGTTCGACGGCTACCCGAACGAGGGGGCGTGGGCGAAGTACGACTGCACGCAGGCGGCGGAGATCCTGCGCGAGGGGGGGCTGCGGGCCGAGGTGCTCGACTCGCCCCGCACGACGTCGTGGGACTGGCGCATCCGGGCAGCGCGCCCGGTGTCGGGCGGGCTGGTGATGGTGAACACCAAGGGCAACGACGATTTCTTCGAGGTGCACACCGGGCGGTGCCTGCCGGGCGATGTTCCCGTGCTCGATGTTCCCGCGGCGGCGGCGATCGTGCACTCGTGGTCGGCGACCGCCGCGGCCAACCGAGATCGGCTGGGCGGGCGCTGGCTGGAGCGGGGCGTGTTCGTCTACGCTGGGTCGGTGCACGAGCCCTACCTGGGCGGGTTCGTGCCGACGCCCGCGCTCGCGGGGCGGTTGCGGGCCGGGGCGCCGTTCGGCGTGGCGGCGCGGCTCGACGGCGCGCCGTGGTGGAAGATCACGATCCTGGGCGACCCGCTGTACACGCTGGGCCCGCCCGCGCCCCGCGGCGAGAGAGGGGCGCTCCCCGGCGAGGCCGACGTGCTCGGCACGCTGCGCGACGACCTGACGGGCGCGCGGTACGCGTCGGCGATCCGCGCCCTGATGCTCGCGGGGCGCGACGCGGACGTGGCACGCCTCGGCGCCACGCTGCTGGAGCAGAACCCCGACGCCATCTCGCCCGAGGTTGCGGAGTTGCTGGTGCTGCCCTTCTTCCGCGCGGGGTTCACGCAGTCGGTGTGGCGGGTGTTCGCGCGGATGAGCCCGACGCGCCAGCGCGACCCGATCCTGCGCGACGCGCTCTGGCTGAGCGCCACCCCGCTGCTGGAGGCGCGCCCCGAGGACGGGCTGCTGAGCGTGCTGAAGTCGAACGTGCGCGCCTTCCAGGGCGTGCGCGACGCCATGCTCTTGGCGCACGCGTGGGAGCGGGGCGTGGGCGTGAACGAGGCGATGAACGTGCTGCGCGACATCCGCGAGCGCCTGCCCAGCCAGGCCGAAAAAGACGAACTCGACCGGCTGCTCAGGGCACCCGCCGAGCAGTGGGGGCGGTAGGGGCGAATCGCCCGACTCGGCGGGCGGGTTACTCGCTGATGGTCGCGGGGTCCTTGCCCTCTTCCATGGCGAGGATCTTGCGGATGCGCCGGGCGTGGCGCCCGCCCTCGAAGCTCGTCGCGAGCCAGACGTCGGCGATCTTCTCGATGAGGCGCTGGCCCAGCAGGTCGGCCGAGAGGCACAGGACGTTGGCGTTGTTGTGGCTGCGGCTCAGTTGGGCGGTGATCTCGTCGTGCACGACGGCGGCGCGGACGCCCTTGATCTTGTTGGCGGCGATGGCCATGCCGATGCCCGTGCCGCAGACGAGGATGCCCACGTCCGCGCGCCCGTCGGCGACGGCGCGTCCGATCTGCCAGGCGCGCTCGGGGTAGTCGCAGGGCGTGCCGGAGCAGTCGCCGACGAGGTCGACCTGGTGTCCCTCGCGCGCGAGTTTCTCCTGCAGTTGACGCACGCTGGAATGGCCTCGATGGTCGGCGCCGAGCACGATCTTCACGGGGTGGCTCCTTCGGCCTGGTCCGACCGGCGAAGGTCGTCCAGGCGCCGCTCGAGAATCGCCCGCAGGCGACGGGCGGTCTCACGGTAGACCTCCGGCGGGCCGCCGATCGGGTCGGGCACGTCCCGGCCCTCGGGGTCGAGGAGGAACGCCTGCGGGCCCGGGTAGTCGCGCTCGAGTGCGCGCAGGTGCGACCGGGTCATGGTGAAGACGAGGTCGGCGTGCCGGGCCGCGTCGGCGGTCAGGGCGCGCGAGTGGTGGCGTGCGGGGTCGATGCCCATCTCTCGCAGCGCGTCGGCGGCCTCGGGGGTCATCGGCGCGCCGTCCTGGGCCGCCAGGCCCGCCGAGCGGACCACCGTCGGGATCGGCTGCTGCCCGGGCGGGAGCGGGGCGCGCTCCATCAGGAGGTGGCGCGCGATGGCCTCGGCCATCGGGCTGCGGCAGGTGTTGCCCGTGCAGACGAACAGGATCGTGCGTTCGAGCAGCCGGCGCACGCCCCGCTCGTCGTGCAGGCCCCCGCCCTCGTGCGTCCAACCGCCGTCGATCGTGAGGCGCACGGTGGTGGACCCGCGCCCGCTGGGGGAGGCGCCCTCGCGGACGATCGCGCCGACGCCCGCGTCGCGCGCACGCCGCTCGGCGTCGGCGTCGATGGTGCGTCCGTCGCCGAAGGACAGCCCGTCGGCCCGGACGGCGACCACGGGCCCGGCGACGTCGGCCAGCACGGAGCGGGCGGCCTCATGGTCGGGCACGCGTACACCGAAGGCGCCGGCGTCGTCGAGCGCGCCCGGCTCGACGCCCAGCGCGCGGCGCGCGTCGCGGGCGCGCGGGTCGGGGAGTTCGAGCACGAGGCGGAACGGCCCGGGGAACAGGCGCTGCACCGCGTGCCGGTGCAGCGGGCTCTGCGGGCGGAAGGTGTCGAGCACGCGGGCGACGTCCGGGGCGTGCCAGGTGAATGGCGCGGGCGAGGCGTCGGGGGCGTGGGCGCGGATGAGCGCCGCGAGGGACGCGAGCGGGCCCGGTGCGGCGCGCGACGCGATCGCGTAGGCGGTCTCGGTCGGGAAGATGGCGAGCCCGCCGCCCCCGAGCACCGTCGCGGCGTCGGCGGCGGTGTCGCGGCGTGCGACCTCGGGGGCGTTGCTCATCACGAGCATTGTCAGGGCGCGGCGGGGCGGGATCAACCGCGGGATGTCGGGCATGTTCGGAGCGTGATCGGTGCCGGGACGCTCGGGAACGGTCGGGCGCGGGCGCGGCGGGGGCTATCATGGATGGGGGTTCGGAAGCTCGGCAACAGGACGGGTGTTCTCGGCGAACAGAACTCGGTCGAGGACCGCTGCGGTCGCAGCGCGGGGACTTCGGGGCGGGCTGAACTTTTGGGAGTGGAAGCAATGCGGATCGCAGGCAGGCGGGCGCGCGCCGGGTTCAGCCTCATCGAGCTGCTCGTGGTGATCGCCATCATCGTGCTGGTCATCTCGCTGATCGTGCCCGCGCTGGGGCGCGTGCGCGACGCGTCGAAGAAGCAGGACACGCGCAACCTGGTCGCCCAGCTCACGCAGGCGATGCAGGCCTTCCAGCTCGACAAGAAGCGCCTGCCCGGGTACTTCTCGCAGGCGGAGATGGGCCTGGCCGACAACGCGACGCGCGGGTTCTCGCAGTCGCAGAACATCATGCTCGATCTCGGGGGCGGGATCGTCTCCACGACCGGGCCGGGCACGTCGCTCATCGGGCCCATGAACGACACGGCCCGCCAGGTGCGGGTCGACCCCAGCCTCATCGGCACGGGCGCGGAGTCGTCGTACTTCTCGCCCAGCGCGCGGTACTTCAAGAAGCAGAACCAGGTCGACGGGGGCGACCGCGCGGGCGTGCCCGAGCACGCGCTCATCCCCGAACTGGTCGACGCATTCGGCACGCCGATCCTGGTGTGGATGGCCGACAACATGGCCTCGGGCGGCGCGACGCAGTCGACGGACTTCGCGCGCGACGCGTGGGCGCTCAACCAGCGTCCGGCCCGGTTCTACTGGAACTCCAACGCCGCGTTCCTCACCAACGGCGTGTTCGTCGGCGACAAGCGCGTGGACCAGGGCAACGCGGCGAAGGGCAGCCTGCTCGCGTCAAACATCACGACGCGCTCGGAATCGCTCGTGGGCATGCTCGGCAACCCCACGACGCCGCTCCCGAACTCCAACCCGAACCCGCAGATCACCGACTACCTGCCGGCGGCCCCGCGCGGGTCGTTCGTCGTGCAGTCCGCGGGCGTCGACGGCGTGTACCTGAGCCGCGCCGACGCCGGCGGGAAGCTCGCGATCAACGGGACGCTGTACTACGGCCTGAACTTCAAGGCCGGCCCGCTCCCGGGCACCACGCACACCGACAGCAGCGGGAACGCGCGCTCGATCGATGTCGTCGAGCGCTTCGACGACGTGATCCAGGGCGGGTCGTGACCGCGCGCTGTTGACATCGACGCGGCGCGTCGGTGCTGCTAGAGTGTCGCATCGAGTTCGCGGGCCCGGTTTGACCGGGCCCTTTTTGTTTTTGTGCGCGTCGAAGGGGCGGGCGACGCCTGCGCGCCGCGCCACGCCCGGGTAGTGTGGTGTCGTGGGCGACGCGGGGACTCAGGGGGCAACACTCGTGCACGCGCGCCGGCGCGCCGCGATGTCGTTTCTGTGCGTCGGCGCCGGCATCGCGCTCGCGCACGCCGGGCTCGACGCGCCCTCGTGGGCCTGGCTCACCGGTTCGCTCGCGTGCGCGGCGGCGGCGGCCGTCCCCCGCGCGGCGGCGACACGGATCGGGCTGTGCCTGGCGCTCGTGCTGCTCGGGGGCGGGTGGTTCACCGTCCGCGTGCTCGAGCGCCCGATCGGCGCGCTCGACCCGCCCGCGGGCGGCGCGATCGTGACGCTCGCGGGCGTCGCGACGACGTCGGCGCGCGAACTTCCGCCGCCCGATGCGCCGCTGGCGCGATTTCGGTCGGAATCGCCCCGCTGGGTTTTTGATCTCGACGCCGACGCGCTGGTGTCCGACGCGGGCGATCGTGCGGCGCGGGGGCGCGTGCGGGTCCGCGCGGGCGGGCAGGAGAGGCCGGCGGTGCGCGCGGGCGATCGCGTGCGGCTGACGGGCGTGCTGCGTGCGATTCCCCCGCCCCGCAACCCGGGCGACGACGACGCGCGCCTGCTCGCCTCGCAGCGCGGGGTGCGCGCGACGCTCACGCTGACCGACGGCACGCTGGTGGAGCCCGACGCGGGGGGCCGCGGGTGGGCGGGCGCGGTGCGCTCCGCGTGGCTGCGCGCGCTCGACGGCGCGCGGACCCGCGCATCGGACGTCGTCGATCGTGCGTCGGGTGATTCTCCGCGCGCGCGGTTCCTGCTGCGCGGGCTGCTGCTGGGCGAGTACGACCCGGGCGAGCGCGAGGCCCGCGACGCGTTCGCGCGGGTGGGGCTCGCGCACGCGCTGTCGATCTCGGGGTTTCACCTCGCGGTGATGGCGGGCCTCACGCTGCTCTTTGTGCGCCTGACGGGCGAACGCGGGCGGCTGGAGCCGCTGCTCGTCGCGGGCGCGGTCGTCGGGTACGCGTGCCTGGTGCCGGCGTCGTCGCCGATCCTGCGGTCGGCGGCGATGGTGCTCGTGCTGCTGCTCGCCGAGTCGTTCGGACGGCGCTACGACCGGCTGACGATCCTGGGCTGGACGGCGGTCGCGCTGCTCGCGTGGCGCCCGATGGACCTGTGGTCGCTGGGCTTTCAGTTGAGCGTCGGGCTGACGGCGACGCTGCTCTGGCTGGGCGAGCGGTTCGACGCGTCGCTCTGGGGCGACACGCTGCGCGGCTTGTCGTCGCCCCGCGAACTGGGCGTGTGGGCGGTGGTGCGCGCGAAGGTGCGCCTGAGCGTGAGCGCGGGGGTGCTGTGCTGGCTCGTGTCGATGCCCGTGCTGATGCACGCGCTCGGGCTGGTGAGCCCGTCGGCGGTGCCGGCGACGGTGGTGCTGACGCCCCTGATCGTGCTGGTCCTGTGGGGCGGGTACGCGGCGCTGCTGGTGGGGGCCGCGGCGCCGGGGCTGGCGGGGTGGTCGTCGGGCGTGCTGGCGCGGCTGTGCGATCTGGTCGTCGCGGGGGTGGAAGTGCTCGACGCGCTGCCCGGGGCGAGCGTGCGCGTGCCGCCGACGAGTGCGGCGTGGGCCGCGGGCGCCACGCTGTTCGTGCTGGCGTTCGCGCGCTGGGGGAGCGTGCGCCGCGCGCGATGGTGGGTGGGGCTGGGGGCGGTGCTGTGCTGGCTGGGTGTTGAGTGGACGCTCGCCGACCGTCTGAACCCGCTGGGGCGTAGCGACGTGGTGCTGCGGATCGACATGCTCGACGTGGGCGACGGCACGAGCATGCTGGTGCGTTCTGGCGACGACGCGATGCTGTGGGACGTGGGCGGGCCGGTGCGGTCGGGGCTGCGGAGCGATCTGGGCCGCGCGTGCACCGCGCTGGGCGTGTCGCGCGTGCGGACGCTCGCGATGACGCACCCCGATGCGGACCATTACGCCCGCGCGGAGCAGGCCCCGGCGCTGGGCGTGCGGCGCGTGCTGGTGTCGGCGCGCTTCGCTTCCCAGGCCGCCACGCCCGGCTCGGGCGCGTCGGGCGCGCTCGCGGCGCTGCGCGAGGGCGGGGCCGAGGTCTTCGTGCTGCACGCGGGCGATACGTTCGCGATCGGCGCGGCACGGGTCACGGTCCTCTCGCCGCCCGCCGACGCGCCGTGGACGCAGGACAACGACCATTCGCTGGTGGCGGTGCTCGAAGCGCCGGTGCGTGGGGGCGTGCGGCGCGTGCTGCTGACGGGCGACATCATGGACGACGCGATCGCGCGGCTGCGGGGCGTGGTGCCCGGCCCGCTCGACGTGCTCGAGGTGCCGCACCACGGGTCGGCGCGGGAGGCGTCGATCGAGTTCGTGGGGGCGCTGTCGCCCCGCGTGGTGCTGCAGAGCACCGGGCCCCTGCGGGCGAACGACCCGCGCTGGGAGGCGGTGCGCGCGGGCGAGGGGCGCGTGTGGCTGTGCACGGCGGAGCGCGGGTGGTCGCGGGTGGACATCCACGCCGACGGACGGCTCACGTGGCGCACGCGGCGCGACTGAGATGCGCGCCCGCGGGCGTGACCGCGCGGGGGGATCAGGTGCCGACCTGGTCGAACTCGCGCGAGGGGGTCGCGGGCGAGGCATCGGGCCCGACGACCTCGGCGAGGCGGGCGGCCTGCCCGGGCGAGCGCGGCGCGATCCCGCGGCGGGAGAGGTGCTCGAGCCAGACACGCTCGTGCACGCGCCAGTAGTGCTCGAAGCTGCGTTCCATGGAGTATGGCCGCATGGAGAGATGGGCGGCCTCGCCCATGGTGCGCCGGGTGTCGGCGTTCTCGGCGAGGGCGACGATGCGGTCGATCCAGGCGCGGGGCGCGTCGGGGGAGAGGACGTAGCCCGTGACGCCGTCCTGCACGACCTCGCGCGGGCCGCCCTGATCGCTCACGATGACCGGCATGCCCGAGGACTGCGCCTCCATGACGACCTGGCCGAGCGTGTCGGTGACGGAGGGGAAGACGAAGAGGTCGCCGCTGGCGTAGAGGCGGCTGAGCTCCTCGGCGTGGCGGAAGCCCAGGAAGCGTGCGCGGCAGGGGCGGAGGGCCCGCTCCATCTCGGCGCGGTACGGGCCGTCGCCGATCACCACGAGCTCGGCGTTGACCCCCAGGTCGCGCAGGCGCCGGTCGGCGGCCTTCCAGACCTGGGTGAGCAGGGGGAGGTTCTTCTCGACGCTCACGCGGCCCACGTAGAGCACGCGCACGCAGCCCGCGGGCGAGCCCAGCGCCTGCATCGTGCGCTCGTCGCGGAAGCGCGGGTGGAACTGCTCGGTCATGATGCCCGGCTGGAGCGGGACGATGCGGCTCTCGGGGATGCCCAGGCGCTGGAGCGACGCGGAGTACTCGTGCGAGCGGGTGAAGACGGCGCCGAAGGGCGCGTAGAAGGTGCGCATCGCCTGGGCGCACATGTACCCGGCGGATTCGTCGAAGAGCGCCTCGACGTACGCGGGGAAGTCGGTGTGATAGACGCCCGCGACGGGCGTGCGGAGCATCTTGCTGGCGATGATGCCCGCGAGGCCGACGGGGCCGGGCGTCGAGACGTGGATGACGTCGGGCTGGAAGCGGTCGGCGATGCGGAGCAGGCGCACGAGCGGGGGCAGGGCGAGCTGCAACTGCGGGTAGCGGGGCATCTCGGTGGAGAAGACCGGGGGCACGTTGGTGATGTTGGGGGCGTTCTCCAGGGGCATGGTGGTGGAGGTGACGACCTGGAGCCGCCGCCCGGTGGCCTGGGCCCGGGCCGCCACGTTGCGGATGAAGCGCGACACGCCGTTGACGTCGCCGAGCGTGTCGGTGAAGAGCATGACCCGCATCGGGCGCTCGAGGACGCTGGTTCCGTCGCCCGGCTCGGCGCTCTCGTGCTCGACCTGCTCGACCAAGTCCCGCTCCTTGTTCTGGTGGAAGAGGCTGAAAAGATAGGGAAGCTGGCTCAGTTCGAGCATGGCGTAGGACGCGACATGATCGAAGATCCGCTTGTGGTCCTTCTCGCGCACCGCGCGGAGGGCGCCCGAGCCCAGCACGGCGTGGATGCCGGCGTAGAGATCGTCCGCGAACTCGGCCATGCGGTCGTGCTCGGAGAGCGCGCTCCCGCGCGAGATGCCCTCGGGCGAGAGGCGGGCCTTGAGGTCCGGGTAGTTCGCGAGCACGTCGCGGGCGCAGCTCGACAGGGCCTGCACGAGCGGGTCGGTGGGACGCCGCCGCCGGCGGACCTTGGACGCGAGCACGCTCAGGCCCAGTCGGATCTTGGAGGGACGGGGCGCGTCGATGCCGGCGAAGCGCAGCGCCCGGGCCGCGACCTCCTGCGACAGCGCCGACCGCCCCCCGAGGCGCCGGGCGCTGTAGTTCGCCGCGACGGTGGTGAGCTGGTGGGCGAGGAGCGAGGAGTGCCCGGCGGCCCCGCCCGCGTGCGAGCGCCCCGACATCACGGCGCGGAAGAACTCGCGCGGATCGGCGATGGTGCCCGAGGCGTCCACGCACTCGGGGCGGATGTTGGCCTCGCGCGCGTCGTCGAGGGTGACGCCCGTCCAGGCGCGCCCGACGTTGAGCAGGGCGTGGTCGTCGGAGCCGCCGGTGCGGGCCTTCTCCCAGATGCGGGCCCAGTGGGGCTCCAAGGAGTGCTTCTCGATGAGGCGGTGGACCTTGCCGGGCGTGAGCGACGCGAGGAACGCCTCGACGCCCGAGCGGTGCGTGCCGCTGTGCGCGCCGTTGAGCGTCTCGAACCCCTTGAAGAGCAGGGCGCAGCGCTCCAGGTGCCAGAGCGTGAGCTTGCGGTTCTGGATGTAGAGCGGGTGGGCGAGGGAGTGGGGGAGGTTCTTCTCGCGCAGCCAGGCGGCGAAGGCGTAGACGTCGTCGCGCAGGCCCAGCGTGCCGATCTGCTCGTGCAGGTCCGGGGTGAGCAGCCACACGAGCACGTGCAGCTTGCACCCGTCCTCGGGGAAGTGCACGGTGACTTCCTCGCCGACGACGACGCGCTCGAACCCGCGCTCGACAAGCTCGAGCGCGCCGGCGATCGTGTCGTGGTCGGTGAGGGTGACCAGGTCCATCCCCCGCGCCATGGCAAGGTCGTAGACCTTCTCGGGGGGTGAGTAGCACTCCGGGCAGCCGATCATGCCCGCGGCCGCGTTCACCGGCCCGCTCGAGGCGCTGGAGTGACAGTGCGCGTCGATGCGCGTCACCGGGCCCGCGTTGTGATCGACCGCCTGCACCATGCCTCACCTCCTGCGCGGCACGCACAGACCCCCACGCGCCGGGTCCTCGGCATCCTCCGAGCGCCCCGGTTGCTTGGTCCGTCCGCGGTAGAGATCGGTTGAAACCGTACGCCAACGTCAGCCGAACGCAAGCGCAAGTACCTATCTGTGCTCAACTTAGTGATTTCTTCGCAACACAGCAATACGGTCCACACGGTTCCCGAACGGTGTGTGAACCCCGGGATTACATATAGTTGCCCCATGACCAGGCACCTCGCCCTCTACCCGGGGTCGTTTGATCCCGTCACGTTCGGCCATCTCGACGTGGTGGCGCGCGGACGCCGCCTCTTCGACGAGATCGTCGTGGGCGTCGGGCGCAACCCGGGCAAGGACCCGCTGTTCAGCCTTGAAGAGCGCGTCGGCATGGTCGAGGGACTGGTGCGCGATCTGCTGGCCAGCGAGCCCGCGGGCGCCCCCGTGCAGGTGCGTCCCTTCGGCGGGCTGACGGTGGACTTTGCCCGCGAGATCGGCGCGACGGCGTTGCTGCGGGGCGTGCGGAACCTCAGCGACCTGCAGTACGAGGTGCAGCAGGCGGTGACGAACCGGGAGGTCGCGGGGCTGGAGACGGTGTTCATCGTCGCCGGGCAGAGCTTCGCGTACACGTCGTCGAGCCTGATCCGCCAGATCGCGGCGATGGGCGAGGACCTCGAGAAGTCGCTGTCGTCGATGTGCCCGCGGTCGGTGGTCGAGGCGCTCAAGCACAAGAAGGCCGCCCGACACCCGGGGCTCGAACGCCTCCGCGGGGGCGTGGTCTCCGACGGCTGACGCGGGAGAGTACCGTTGGGGCGCATGGACGTGCGGGTCGTGAGCATCGGCGCGATGGCGGCCCACCCGCTGCGGGGCGAGCGGGCGCCCGCGCGCACCGGGCACGCCACCACGACGCTCATCTCCCGGGGCGACCGGCGCATCCTGATCGACCCCGGGCTGCCCGCCCCGGCCCTGGTGGCGCGCCTGGGCGAACGCGCGGGCATCGGCCCCTCCGACATCACCGACGTCTTCCTCACCAGTTTTCACCCCGATGCGCGGCGGGGGCTCGAGGCCTTCGCCGACGCGGCGTGGTGGATCTCGGGCCAGGAGCGCGAGAGCGTCGGCGTCGCCCTCGCGTCGCGCCTGCGCCAGATGGCCTCGGGCGAGGGCGTCGAGGGCGCGGGCGAGCGTGACGAGGGCGTGATGGAGTTTCTGCGGCGTGAGGTCGCGCTCCTGCAGCGCTGCAAGGCGCCCGACGACGAGACACTCGGCGAGCGACTGTCGCTGTTCCCGCTCCCGGGCGTGACGCACGGCATGTGCGGGTTGCTCGTCGAGGGCGAGCGCCACGCGACGCTCGTGTGCGGCGACGCCGTGCCGACGATCGAGCACCTCGAGATGGGCAAGGTGCCCTCGCCGGCGGCGGACGTGGACGCGGCCCGGGCGAGCTTCGAGGAAGCCATCGAGGTCGCGGACCTGCTGATCCCCGGACGGGACAACATCGTGGTGAACCCCACGAAGAGGCCGTTCTGAGGAGAGGGCTTCCTCGCTGTACCCTTCCCGCATGACCTGCCCCCTCTGCGAGCGGCCGACGCGCGACGAGTCTTTCCGCATTGCGACGCTGGATCGCTGCGAGGTGGTGCTGGGCGAGAACCAGGGATGCCGCGGCTGGTGCGTGCTGGTGCTGCGCGAGCATGTCGAGCACCTGGACGAACTCTCGCTCGATGCGCAGCGCGAGGTCTTCGGCGAGGTGGCGCGCGTCGCGCGGGCGATCCGCGTCGTGTTCGCGGGCGCTGGTGCGGGGGGCGGCCCGCCCCGGATCAACTACGAGTGCCTCGGCAACCAGGTGGCGCACGTGCACTGGCACGTGATCCCGCGCCACGCGGACGACCCCGACCCGCGCAGCCCGGTGTGGGGGTGGGACGCGGCGCGGCTGCGGGGCGACATGGACGACGCGGCCCGGGCGGCGCTGGCGCTGCGCCTGCGCGTGGCGCTGGCGGGCGTGTAGGCGTCGCCTACGCGAGCGCGCGGTCGAGATCGGCGATGAGGTCGTCGGCGTCCTCGATGCCCACCGAGAGGCGCACGAGCCCGTCGGCGATTCCCAGGGCCTGGCGCGCGTCGGCGGGGATGCTGGCGTGGGTCATGATGGCGGGGTGCTCGATGAGGCTCTCGACCCCGCCCAGCGACTCGGCGAGCGAGAACAGGTGGACGCGTTCGAGCATGCGGCGCGAAGCGTCGAGCCCGCCCTTGACGACGCACGAGATCATCCCGCCGAACGCCCGCATCTGGCGCTTGGCGAGCGCGTGCTGCGGGTGGTTCTCGAGCCCCGGGTAGATGACGTGCTCGACGCGCGGGTGGGCCGCCAGCCAGCGGGCGATCGCCATCGCGTTCTCGCAGTGGCGCTGCATGCGCACGTGCAGCGTCTTGGTGCTGCGGAGCATGAGGAAGCAATCCATCGCGCCCGGCACGGCGCCGACGGCGTTCTGCGTGAACTTGAGGCGCGCCGCCAGGATCGGGTCGCTCGTGCACAGCGCCCCGGCGACGAGGTCGCTGTGCCCGCCGATGTACTTCGTGCACGAGTGCATCACGACGTGGGCCCCGTGCGCCAGCGGGTTCTGCAGGTAGGGCGACGCGAAGGTGTTGTCGACGAGCAGGACGGGCGTGTCCAGCGGCGTGCCCAGCGGCCCCAGCGCGGTGGCGCGCACGCCCCCCGCGGCGGACGACTGCTTCGCCCACTCGTCGACGATCCGGCGCAGGCCCGCGATGTCGATGACCTTGAGCATCGGGTTGCTGGGGGTTTCGAGCCACACCAGGCGCGTCTGGGGGCGCAGGGCGTGGCGGAACTGATCGGCGTTGGTCATGTCGACGCGGGTGGTCTCGAACCCGTGGTGGCGGAAGACCTTGTCGAGCTGGCGGAACGTGCCGCCGTAGACGTCGTCGGAGAGCACGACGTGGTCGCCCTGGCGGAACTGGTGCAGCACGCAGTCCATGGCGGCGAGCCCGCTGGAGAACGTGAACGCGTGCGCGGCGCCTTCCAACGCCGCGAGGTTGGCTTCGAGGGCGGCCCGGGTGGGGTTCTTGGAGCGCGCGTAGTCGTAGTCGTCCTTCACCACGCCCGGCGAGGACTGGACGTAAGTGGACGTCATGTACACGGGCGTCATGATCGCGCCGGTGGTGGGGTCCGGGGCCTGGCCCGCGTGGATGCAGGTCGTGCCGAAGCGGTGCGTGCCGGCGGGTTCGTGGGGCATCGTGAGGACTCCGTGAAGGTGCAGGGTAGAGCGCCCGGCGCGTCGGGGGCCCGGTGGCTTCGGCCCCGGGCGGGGGTACTGTCTACCCGGCGGCGTGCCGCGCACGCCGAGCCCACAGGAGCCCGACGCATGAAGACCGCCGCGATGGTTGCCGACGCGCCCAAGGGAACGCTGCATCTGCGGGACATCGAGCTGGGCGAGCTGCGCCCCGACCAGGTCGAGATCGCCGTCGAGCACTGCGGCATCTGCCACAGCGACCTGTCGATGCGCGACAACGAGTGGGGGATGACGGCGTACCCGTTCGTGCCCGGGCACGAGGTCGTCGGGCGCGTGGCGGCGGTGGGGAGCCAGGTGAAGACCGTCAGGCCCGGCCAGCGCGTCGGGCTCGGGTGGTTCGCGCAGAGCTGCATGCACTGCCGCCAGTGCATGACGGGCAATCACAACCTGTGCCCGACCGGCGAGCAGACGATCGTCGGGCGGATGGGCGGGTTCGCCTCGCGCGTGCGCTGCGGCGCGGAGTGGGCGATCGCGATTCCCGAGGGGCTGGACGCGGCGAGCGCCGGCCCGCTGTTCTGCGGCGGGATCACGGTCTTCAACCCCATCGTGCAGTTCGGCGTGAAGCCGACCGACCGGGTGGGCGTCGTCGGCATCGGCGGGCTCGGGCACCTCGCGCTGCAGTTCCTCAACAAGTGGGGGTGCGAGGTCGTCGCGTTCACCTCGACGGGCGCCAAGCAGAAGGAAGCGATGGACCTGGGCGCGCACCGCGCGGTCGACTCGCGCTCCGACGCGGACCTGGCCGCCAACAAGGGCACCATCGATTTCCTGCTCGTGACGGCGAACGTCACGCTCAACTGGCAGGCGTACCTCGACGTGCTCGCCCCGCGCGGACGCATGCACATGGTCGGGGCGGTGCTGGAGCCCATCCCCGTGCCCGCGTTCGCGCTCATCGCCGGGCAGAAGCAGATCAGCGGCACGCCCCTGGGCAGCCCCGCGACCACCGCGCAGATGCTCGAGTTCGCCGCCCGCCACAAGGTGCGCGTCGTGAACGAACGATTCAAGATGCGCGACGCGAACAAGGCGTTCGAGCACCTGCACGCCGGCAAGGCGCGCTACCGCCTGATCCTCGACAACGACCTGGGCTGATCGCGCGGGCGCCCGCCGCTACCGCCCGGGCCAGCCCTCGGGCATCCACGCCGGCAGGTCGGCGATCGACGCGCGGGCGGCGTCGCTGGTGGGCACGCCCCAGGCCTGGAAGAAGGGCCCGAGGTTGCGCCCGCACGCGCGGCTGAAGCGGACCATCCACTGGTCGCGCTTGTCCATCTCGCTGCGCGGGCGCTCGTCGCGGGGCAGCGCGCGGTACGCCGCGAAGACCGCTTTGAAGGTGTCCCACCCGAACGCGCGCTCGAGTTGCACGTACATGTGCAGCGCGAGGAACGGGTCGGCCTTCCATTTCTCGAACGGCGCGCCCGCCGCCAGGTGCTGCGCCAGCGCGGGCGGGGCGTCCACGCCCGGGTGCCCGCGGCTCGCGGCGGGGGGTGCGCAGATCGTGTCGATGGCGTGCAGGGCGAAGAGATTGCACGTCACCTCGCCCGTGCCCTCGAACGTCCAGTCGCCCTCCTGGTGGTTGTGCCCCAACTCGTGCAGCAGGCCCCACGAGCCCGCGCGCAGCGTGGCGAGGACCGTCATGTCGTCGACGGCGTCCAGGTGGGTCATGATGGGGTAGCCGCTGTGCATGTACCCGGCGCTGATCTGGATGTCGGGCACGAAGCGGTGGGGGCGGGGCGGGTCGAGCGGGATCGTCGCGAGCGTGGCGTGGGCGTCGGAGATGGCGTCCCAGAAGGCCATGAGCGCCTCGGGATCGTCGATCGCGCGCAGCGCGGCGCTCGGCACGCTGAGGATGACCTTCGACGATTCGAGTTCGCCCCACGGGGCGTCCCACGCGCCCGGGCGCTCGCGCAGCGCCTCCCACTCGGCGGGCGTGGTCTGGCCCCGCACGAAGCGCGGAGCGGCGACCGCGCCCACGATCTCGATGTCGAGCGTTTTCCCGCCGCGTCCCGGCGTTTCGATGTAGACCAGCCCGCCGAATGCGCTCGCGACGCGGGTCGACGGGCCCGTCAGCGCAAAGACCCGCGAGATGTCGGGCACGCGACGCCACGCGTCGTGGTGCCACAGGTGGTCGGTGTGACAACCGATGCGCACGCGCACGCCGGGCGCGGGCGTCGAGACGCCGACACGCACCACGTCGCCCGGGGCGGCGTACAGGCCCGTCGAGTGCCACCCCGGCACGTCCGTGCTGATCCGCACCGTGCGCTGCACACGCGGGGTAGTCGCCGGCACCTCGCCCGGGAAGTGTGCCGCGGCGGGGTGGGCCCGCACCTGCTCGGGGCGGCTCTGCTTCTCCAACTCCACCTGCAGCGCCAGCAGCACCCGCTCCAGCGATTGCGAGGCCTTCAGCGGCGAGCCCTGCGTCGGCACCAGCGCCTGCGTGCGGCCTTCCAGCAGACGCCGGGTGCGCGCCAGCACCGCGTGGTTCGGGGGCACGACGCGCACCGCCGCCGTCAGCGCGTGGGCCGCCTGCGTGTCGGGCTTGGCCTGGTCCGGGGCGTGCGGGGCGTTGGATGCGGCGTGCTCGAAGGCGTCGAGCGCGCGGAGGGCGTGCAGGGCGGGCGCGAGCGGCGCGTCGTCGACGCGAAAGCCGTCCGGCGCGGTGCGATCGAGCGTGCCGTCGCCCCAGGCGATGCCGATGTGCTCGAAGAGGTCATTTCCCGGGTGCTCGCGGATGGCCTTGTCCGGGTTCAGTTGCAGCCAGCCCCAGCCGAGCCCCGAGGCCAGCACCCCGCCGCCCCCCGCGATGAAGCGTCGGACGCGGTCGCGCTGCGCCGCGGAGAGCGCGTGCGTCGGCACGCACAGCACATCGACGCCCGCGAGCGCGCCGGGCCCGCGATCCCAATCGGCGGGCAGGGCGACGGCATCGACACCCAGGCGCGCCAGCGCCTCGGCCAGCGGCGGGTTCAGGATCACGCCCACCTTTGGCGCCGCCTGCGGCACGCCCGCCCACGCGATCGCGTTGCGCATCAGCGTGCCGGTGTCGCCCACGCCCAGGGCGCTCGCGTCGAGGCAGCCCGTGTGCCCGAACGCGACCACGCGCCCGGGCCCCGCGCGGGCCGCGACCACGACCGGCATCGACACGCCCTTGCCCTCCGCGCCGGTGACGACCGCGAACGCCCCCGGGCCGAAGACGACGAGCGGCCCGGGCACCCCCGGGGCGGCGATCGAGCGCACTCCCTTTCGCAGCGCGGCGGTGTCGGCCTCCTGCGTCGTGGGGCGGTGGGCGGCCAGCGCGGGCGTCTCGCCCGATGGCTGGGCCGCGCCCGCACCGCCGGGCAGCGCGGCGAGGACGGCGCAGAGCACGCGAGCGGCGGACAGCATGACGGACCCCCCCTGCGCGCCGTTCGCGGGCTGGCGCGGCCGGCGCTCACTTCCCGCGCGCGGACATGAACTCGAGCACGTCGATCTTGCTCACGATGCCCACGATGCGCCCGGAGTCGACCACGACGCCCACCTGGTCGGTCTCGAAGATCCGGAAAAGTTCCTCGATGCGGGCCTTGGGGTAGATCAGCCCGCCGATGGGGTGGGCGATCGCCTTGGCGGGGGCGCTGCTGTCGATCTTCCCGCCGTGCAGCCCGCGCAGCACATCGACCTCGTGCACCATCGAGACGGGGTGTCCGGCGGCGTCCAGGATCGGCACCTGCGACACGCCGTGCGTCTTGAAGAGGTCGATGATCTGCCCGACGGGCGTGCTGTCGGAGGCGGTGATGACTTTCTGAGGCGGGCGCGAGGCGAGGATCTCCTCGACGAGCCCGAGGTCGTAGTCACCCCCCATGAAGCCGTAGTCCTTCATCCACGAGTCCTGCAGGAACTTGGTGATGTAGCGCGTGCCGCTGTCGCACAGGATCGTGACGATGGTCTTGCCGGGGCCCAGTTGCTTGGCGAGCTTGACCGCGACGTGGACGTTGCTGCCGGAGGACCCGCCGCAGAACAGGCCTTCCTCGCGCACGAGGCGCCGGGCCATCGTGAAGGACTCCTTGTCGGAGACCTGGTGGAACTCGTCGACGACGGAATAGTCCATGGCCTGGCAGAGGATGTCCTCGCCGACGCCCTCGACCTTGTAGACGTGCGGTGTGGGCATGGTCTTGGTGTAGAAGTAGTGGTAGTGGATGGAGCCGATGGGGTCGACGCCGACGACGCGGACGTGCGGGGCGGTCTTCTTGAGGAAGCGCCCCACGCCGCTGACCGTGCCACCGGTGCCCGCCCCGGCGACGAAGACGTCGAACTTGCCGGCGGTGTCGCGCCACAGCTCGGGCCCGGTCGAGAGCTCGTGCGCGTCGATGTTGCGGGGGTTGTGGTACTGGTTCAGGTAGAACGCGTTGGGCGTCTCGCGCGCGATGCGCTTGGCCGTCTCCACGTAGTGCTGCGGGCTGTCGCCGGGCACATCGGTGGGCGTGATGACCACCTCGGCCCCGAAGCTCTTGAGCATGTTGACCTTCTCGATGCTCATCTTGTCGGGCATGGTGAAGACGCAGCGGTAGCCCTTGACGGCGGCCCACATCGCCACGCCCTGCCCGGTGTTCCCGCTCGTGTTCTCGACGATCGTGCCCCCCGGGCGGATCAGCCCCTGCCGCTCCGCCTCGTTCAGCACGTGCACCGCCATCCGGTCCTTCACCGAGCCGGTCGGGTTCATGTACTCGCACTTCACGAGCACCGTCGCGTCGTTCGGCCCGACGACCTTGTTCAGGCGGACGAGCGGGGTGTTGCCCACGGCGGCGAGAATGTCGGGGTGGATCGTCATGGGGAGAGGGTATCGCCCCGACCCGCCGGGCGGCCTCGCGCGCCGGCGTCGCTACTCCTCCCCGTCCTGGGGCGGCGGGGCGTGCTCGGCCTCGGTCCCCCACCGGCTCACCTCGGGCGGCGGCGCGAACTCCCACGTCACCTTGCTCGCCCCCAGCATCGTCCCGCTCGCGAACGCGAGGTCGATCTGCGCGATCTGGTAGTCGGCCAGGGCCCGCACCTCCGAGAGTTGCGCGTCGGCCAGGCGAGCCGCGGCGTCGAGCACGTCGGTGCTCGTCGAGCTCCCCACGTCGAACTGGCGTTGCTCGCTCTGCAGCGCCCGGGTGTTCAAGATCACCGACTGGCGCGACGCGAGGATGCGCTGCCACCCGGCGTCGATCGAGTCGGCCGCGTTGAGCACCTCCTCGCGGATGGCGCGCTCGCGCGCCTCGCGCGTGCCCAGGCGCGAGAGGCGCGAGAGGATCGCCTGGCGGATGCGCGACTTGGCGCCCTCGTTGCCCAGGGGGATCTCCGCCGCCAGCCCGATCTCCCAGTCTTCGAAGTCGTTGTCGCCGAGCGTGCGGAAGGTGTCCTGCGTGCTGCCGCCCAGACCGTTGATGCGGTAGGTGTAGTCGAGCGTCACGAGCGGGAGGGCCTGGTTGCGGGCGAAGTCGATGCGGACCGCGTCGGCCGCGAGCTGGAGCTCGAGCTCGAGCATCTCCATGCGGTTGTCGAGCGCCGCGCCGACGAGCACCGGGCGATCCAGCAGGTACTCTACGGGGTCCGGGGGCGTCGCGGGCACCACCAGCGTGGGCGACTCGAGCTCCAGCCCCGGGCGGTTGATGATCCGCTTGAGCTCGCGCTGGCGCAGCAGCACCGTGTTCTGCGCCACGATGATCGCCTCGAGCCGATCGGCCACGCCCGCCTGCGCCCGCACCACCTCGATGTCGGCCAGCGCCCCCGCGCGCACACGCCGCTCGGCACGCCCCAACTGCTCCTGCGCCAGCTCGAACTGCTGCTGCGACACCTCCAGCTCGCGCCGGGCCTGGTAGAGGCGCCAGTACGCCCGGTCGCTCGCGGCCAGTTGGCGGATGACCTCCAGCTTCGTCCGCGCTTCGGAGACCTGCGTCTCGTAGCCCAGGATGCGGAGCTGGGCCGTGTTCGCCCGGCGCCCCGCGTTGCGCAGCAGCGGGTGGCTGACGGAGAACTGCAGGTCCGAGGTGTACGCCGGGTTGAGCGTCGAGAAGGCGTTGTCGTTCTCGTTGCGCGTCACGGGCAGGTCCACGCTCACCGTCCCGCCCGTGCGCGTCGGGATGCGGACCCCGGGCACGAACGTGCGGGTGCGGCTCTGGGCCGAGGCGAGCGTCGACGCCGTCGGCGAGTCGAGTTCGTTCCACGTCGTCCGCAGCGTGAAGGCGCTCTCGAAGCGGGCGTCCTCCTCGCTCACCCGCTCCCGCGCGATCGTCGGGTCGATCAGCGCCACCTTGAGATCGAGATTGTGCTCGATCGTCGAGGCGCGGCATTCCTCGATGCCCAGCTCCATCTGCTCGCGCCCCGCGAACCGCTCGCGGATCTCGGCGGCGCGGCCCTGCTCGTCGGCGGCGTCACGCGCCGGCGCCCGCTGGCCCTCCAGGGGCGTCTCGCGGATGCTCCGGAGGCGTTCGAGCGCCACGCGCCGGGCGTAGTCGTCCTCGTGACGCGTGAAGGGGTTCGGCCCGCACGACCCGAGCCACCCCGTCGCCACCACGAGCGACGCGACCACCACCACGCCCGACGTTCGTCCCCGCATGCAGCCCCCCGACGCACCCGCTCGACCCCGCGCTCGCCCGAACGACACACCCATCGCCGCGCCACCGCGGCCGTGATCTCTCGACCCCCCGCGCTACTCGTGCCGGAGGGCGTCGATGGGATCGAGGCGTGCGGCCTTCACCGCCGGGAACATCCCGAAGATCACGCCCGTACCCGCCGAGAACCCGATCGCGAGCACCACGGCCCACGCGGGGATCTCCGCCCCCTTCACCGCGTCCGCGCCCGACATCCGCATCGCCAGCACCAGCGTCTGCCCGATCCCCAGCCCGATGCCGCCCCCCACCAGGCACAGCGTCACCGCCTCGACCAGGAACTGCAGCAGCACGACCTCGGGGCGCGCGCCCACGGCCTTGCGCAGGCCGATCTCCCGCGTCCGCTCGCTCACCGACACCAGCATGATGTTCATGATCCCGATGCCGCCCACGAGCAGCGAGATGCCCACCAGCCCGCCCACCGCGCCGGTCATCGCCGCCGCGATCGTGCCGAACTGGCTGCGCGCCTGCTCGATCGATTCCACGCCGAACGTGTCCGGGTCCTCGGGCTCGAGCCCGCGCACCCGGCGCATGAAGAATCGTACCTCGGCCTTGGCGTCGTCGAACATCTCGGGCGTGTGCGTCTGCGCCACGACGTACATCCCCGGCTCGGGGCGCATCATCAGCCCCGTCGCGAACGGGATGTAGATCTCCGTCAGCGCCTCGTCGCCCCCGAACATCGGCGAGAGGCTCTTGGTCTCCACCACGCCGACGATCAGGAACCGGCGCCCCTCGATGAGCACGAAGTCGCCCGTCGGGTCGGTGTCGAGCCCGAGCTCCTCGATGCCCTTGTCGTTCACGAGGCACACCTGGCGTCGTTCGTCCTCGTCGATCCGCATGAACGGGCGGCCCTGGGTCACGAACCGCTGCTCGATCTCGTGCCACTCCGGGCGGATGCCCTGCACGAGCACGCCCTGACGCACGCGTTCGCCCGCCTGCACCGTCGGGTTGAGCTGCATGATCGGCGTCAGGCGCATGAGCGACGGGCAGTTGGCGAGCAGCCCGTCCACCTGCTCGACGGTGAGGCGGATCTGGCGGAAACTGAACCGCTCGCGCGCCTCGGGGGGCCGCCGCGGGAAGATCCACACCTTGTTCGCGCCGATCGTCGCGAACTGGTCGAGCACGAACTGCTTGAGGCCCACCATCGCCGCGACGGTGATGACCACCGCGACGACGGCGATGATGATGCCCAGCGTCGTGAGGAACGTGCGGACCTTGTTCGACCACATCTGGCCCAGGGCCAGCAGCACGGTCTGCGTAAGCAGGCGGACGAGGATCACGGGGCGCCCTCCGCCGTCGCCGTCACGCCCGCGTCTCCCGCCCCGGACGCGGCCCGCTGCGCCACCTCGAGCGACCGCCGCACGTAGTCCTGGTGGATCGGGTCTTCTCCGGTCGGGTGGTCCGAGATGATCCGCCCGTCGCGCAGGCGCACGATCCGCAGGGCGTGCCCCGCGACGTCCTCCTCGTGCGTCACGAGCACGATGGTCTGCCCCTCGGCGTGCAGGTTGCGGAAGAGCGCGATGATCTCCTCGCTCGTCGTGCTGTCGAGGTTGCCCGTGGGCTCGTCGGCGAGCAGGATGCTCGGCTCGTTCACCAGCGCCCGCGCGATCGCGACGCGCTGGCGCTGCCCGCCCGAGAGCTGGTTCGGGCGGTGCGTCATGCGCTCGCCCAGCCCAACGCGCCGGAGCACGTCGCGCGCCCGTCGCCCGGCGCCCAGCCAGTTGCGCCGCGAGTACACCAGCGGGAGCATCACGTTCTTGAGCGCGGTGGCGCGGGGCAGCAGTTCGAAGCTCTGGAAGACGAACCCGATCTCCTCGTTGCGCACGCGCGCGAGCTGGGCGGCCCGCATCTTCTCGGTCTTGCGCCCGTTGAGCTCGTACTCGCCCTTGGTGGGCTGGTCGAGGCAGCCCAGGATGTTCATGAGCGTGCTCTTGCCCGAGCCGCTGGAGCCCATGATCGCCACGAACTCGTTGCGCCGGATGACCAGGTCCACGCCGCGCAGCGCGTGCACCCGCTCGCTCCCGACGCGGTAGACCTTGTGCAGGTCGCGCAACCGGATGGTGACGTCCGTGCTCATCCGGCGCCCTGCGGTTGTGTCGAGGCGGTGGCGTCGGCCGGGGTCGCCGTCGCGGGGGTGGGGGCCTTCTGCTCGACGACCAGCTGGTCGTGGCGCAGCCCGACGAGCGCCTTGAACGGGCCCACGATGACGGGCGTGCCCGCGTCGAGCCCCGCGAGGACCACCGTGTGCGTGAGGTCGCTGGCCCCGACCTGCACGGGCACCGGCTGGGCCTTCCCGTCCTTCATGATGTACACGACCCGCGCGAACTTCGTGCTCGCGTCGATGTTGGCGTTCCCCTCCACGACGCGGGACGGGAGGTCCTCGCGCGCCCGGTCCAGCACGCCCTGGCTCGGCACCTTCACCACGTCGCGGAACGTCTCGACCTCGATGTCGGCGTTCGCCGTCAGCCCCGAGCGCAGCAGCACGCCCTCGGGCAGGTCCACGAGGATCTCGGCCTCGAAGTACGCCGTCCCGTCGCGGTCCAGCAGACGCTTGAGACCGACCTTCTCGACGGTGCCCGTGAACGCGCGCTCGGGGTAGGCGTTGACGAAGATCCGCGCCTTCTGCCCCTCCACTACCGGGGCGATGTTCGCCTCGTCGATGCGTGCCGTCAGCACCATGACCCCCAGGTCGGCGATCTCCATGATGACCGACCCGGGGTTGTTCAGCGTGCCGACAACCACCGTCTCGCCGACCTCGGCGTTGAGCGTCGTGATGACCCCGTCGAAGGGGGCCGTGATGACGGTGTTGTCCAGGTCCTTCTCGGCGCGGACGATGTTCGCCCGCGCGATCTCGATGGCGTGCTCGGCGACGCGCAGCCCGCTCTCGGCGCGGCGAAGCTCCGCCCGGGCCGTGTCCAGCTCGCTCTGCGCGATGTCCTTGGTGGCGAAGAGCTCGACCCGCCGGTCGTACTCCGTCCGCGCGTTGGCCTCGGCCGCCCGCGCGCCCTCGAGGCGCGCCTCCTCGCTGCGGAGCTGCGCCTTGGCGGAGTCCAGCAGCGCGGCGAGGTCGCGCGCGTCCAGCCGCACCACCACGTCGCCCTTGCGGACCTGCTGGTTCTCGCGGAAGGGCAGGGCGATGATGCGGGCCGACACCTGCGCGGAGATCTCGACCACCACGCGGGGCTCCACCTGCCCCGGGGCCGACACCGTCCGGACCAGGTCCCCGCGCTCCGCCTGCACCGCCCGCACCTCGGTGGGCTTGAGGTCCGGACGCACCATCTTCATGAGTTCGTCAAGCTTGCCCGACGACTGCAGGTAATACCCGCTCCCCACGCACCCGACGACCAGGAGCAGGAACACGATCAGCAGCCACTTCCACACGCGGGCAGCCTCCCCGGATGGGCATCCCGCCCACTCGCAGTCTTCCCTTGGGACTTTCCCCGCGGCACTTTCGCCCCGGGTTCGCGGGCCGCGCACCCGCCCGTTGCACTCGAGTGCTCACGCCCCCGCGATCGTACGCAGAGCGAGCGGCCCGGTTACGCCGGAACTCGCCCGGGAATCCGCGAGCGATCACTCCGCGAGCAGGCGGAACACGCCCCGTCGCGCAAGGACCTCCAGCCCCGAGACGCCCTGCGCCCGCAGCGCGGCCCGGGGCGTGCCCAGGCTGTCCGCCACGATGTCGAGCACCTCGCCCAGCGTGCGCTCCCCGTCGACCTGCGTGAGAACGCGCAGCACGCTCGCCGCCGCGTTGAGAGGCAGTTGCAACGACGACACGTGGCGCACGATCGCGGAGGCGACCTCGAGCCCGCCGTCCCCCGCCGCCCGCCAGCGCTGCTCGACCTCGACACTGTCCAGCAGCGTCGCCCGCCGCTCGAGCAGCGCGGCCGCCGGGTGTTCGGCGAGGAACGCCTCGTTGTCGAAGACGGCCTCGATGACGCGGCCCGCGCCGGGGCGCCGGAAGTCCGGCGTCGTCCGTTCCAGTCGCGTCCAGTTCGCCCCGCGCCGGCGGCGCACGAAGAACACCCCCATCGTGATGTACGCCGCCCCGAGCCGCTCGTAGTACCGCAGCCACTCGGCGCGCGGGATGGCGCCCAGCGGGCTGTCGGGGAACTCCAGGCGGAACTTCATCGTGCACTCGTCCGGGGTGTGCGTGTCGTACGCCACCACCCACACGTCGCACCCGTGCCCGTCGAGCCAGGCGCGGGGTTTGTCGACCCACGTCTCGGGCGTCGGGTGGTGCCAGCTCGCCATCATGCACATCCAGCCCCCGTCGTCGAGATGCGACGGACCTTCCCGCGCGATGCGCTCCACCAGGGCGTCGCCCTCCGTCCGCCCCGCGACGGCCGTCAGGTCCGACGGCGGAACGATCAGGAACGGCGGGTTCGCGACGATGAGGTCGAACATCTCGCCCGCGACGGGCTCGAACAGGCTCCCCTGGCGCAGCGCGATGTTCGCGCGGTCGTTCAGTTTCGCCGTCAGCGCCGCCGCCGACAGCGCGCGGGGGTTGATGTCGGTGCCCAGCACCTGCCCCGCGTGCGCCGCCGCCGCCAGGCTCTGCACGCCTTGCCCCACGCCCAGGTCGAGCACCCGGCGCGCGGGGCGCCGGACGGTGAGCCCCAGCAGGAGCTGCGCCGAGGGCCCGGCGCCGAGCACATGATCCGGGCGCATCGGGCGCTTGTCGATCAGCGCGTTGAAGTCGCGCGTGACGAGCCCCTCGTCCATCGGCAGGATCGAGATGCCCGCCCGGTACCGCGCGCCGTCGCGCTCGAGCACGCCCAGCGACAGCAGCAGGTCGCGGTCCCGGGTGGGAAAAACCCGACCCAGCGCCTCCGCCGTCTCCGCCCGCGCCAGCATGAACAGGCGCGTCGCGATGTGCCCGGGCTCGTCGCCCGGCACGGCCTCCAGCGCCGCGTCCATGTCCAGCGCGTTCATCATCACCGCGGCACGGTCGATCCGCGTCGCCTTCTCCAGGTCGTACGGCGCCGCGAGCAGCGCTCCACGAACCCCCGACAGGTCCGCCCCCAAGATGTCCGCGAAAGGTGCCAGCGCCATGAGGCACGATCGTAGCGAACCTCGCTACCCCGCCCGCGACGCTTGCCCGTCGCCTGTTCGCCCCGAGGCCGCGATGTACCCGCGCCGGAGCAGCTCCGTCACAATTCTGGGCGCGTGCGGGCCGCCGTCGTCGCCGAACACGTCGTGCAGCACCCGTCGCGCGGTCCGCTCCCCGTCGAACGCCCCCAGCACGCGGCGGACGGGCGCTTCCATCGCCATGCTGAACCGCAGCCCGCGCGCGTGCTCGGTGATCACCATCCCGCGCTCTTCCTCGCGCTCGCGCCGGTCGCACGCGGGCTCGTACACGTGGTCCAGCACGCTCTCGTCCGCGAGCGATCGCACGAACGTCTCGGCCCTGAACACCGCCTCCACCTGCGCGCCCGCCGGCTCGTCGCCGGGCGTCAGGCGCTGCGTGTCGGCGCGGAACCACGTCCGCCCGCTCCGCCGACGCAGGAACACGAAGCCCATGGTGAGGTGGCGCTCGCGCGCGTGCAGGTGTTCGCGCCAGCGCCGGAGGCTCTCGACGTCCGCCGATTCATCGCGCACGTCCGGGTCGCGCGCATCGGCGAACCACCGCTCCTGCACGCCCGCCGTCGTGCTCGTCCGCAGGCGTACCACCCACGCGTCGCACGCCCCGCCTTCCAGCAGCGCGCGCATCTCGCCGGACCAGTCGTCCGCCCTCTCGTGCTCCCAGTTGCACAGCACCGCCGCGAACCCGCCCTCGCGCAGCGCCGACGGGAGCCCCTCGAGCAGCGCCCGCGTGAAGTCATCGCCGCTTCCCGCGGCACCGCCCTCGTGCACCGAACGCGTCCCGCTGAACACGAACGGCGCGTTGCACGTCACCAGGTCGAACGTCTCGCCCGCCACCGGCTGCAGCAGCGCACCCGCCCGGAACTCCGCCCCCGTCAGCCCGTTCAGCGCCCCGCCCACCCGCGCCAGGTGCACCGCCCGCCGGTTGATGTCGCTCCCCACGCTCACCGCGCAGTGGCGCGCCGACGTGAACGCGCACATCCCCTGCCCGCACCCGACGTCCAGCGCCCGCTCGCCCGGCACCCGGGGCGTCATCCGCAGCAGCGCCTTGGTGTTCGGCCCCACGCCGTACACCGTGTCGCGCCCCTCCTCGCCCTGCGCGGCGTCGTGCAGGTACAACAGCCCGTCCCACGCGTCCGCACGCGCGAGCGCGCGGAGCACGCCGCCTTTCCGGCGTGCCAGCCCCGTCCGGATCAGCAGCGACCGCTCCGACTCCGACGCCGCCTCCGCGTCCAACTCCCCCCCGCGCGCCAGCAGCCCCGCCACCCCGGGCGCCCGCGCCCCATCCACCAGCGCCGTGCGTACCGCCTCCCCCACGCGGCGCAATGCCTCCGCGTCCGGCGGTGTCAGGCAACACGCGGCGTCATCGGGCACTCATCGAATGTAGCACGCCCCGCGCCCGCCGCCACTAATCCTCGGGCTTCTCCCCGTCCGGCGCCATCTTCACGATCACCGGGTCGAACCGCGCGACAGCCTCCACCAGGTCGCGCTGCATCGACATCACCCGCTCGATGTCCTTGTACGCGCCCGGCGCCTCGTCGCCCCCGGCCGAGAGCAGCGTCACGCCGCGCTTCGCCAACTCGCCCCGGACCGCCGAGAACCGGTACCGCTCGCGCGCCTTCGTGCGCGACAGCCGCCGCCCCGCGCCGTGGCTCGCCGAGTGCAGCGACGCCTCGCTCCCCTTGCCCACCACAACGAACCCCGGCGCCGCCATCGACCCGGGGATCACGCCCATGACGCCCGCGCCCGCCGGCGTCGCGCCCTTGCGATGCACGATCACGTCTTCCTCGCGCGCCACCCCGTCGGCCCCCACGATGCGGTGCGTCTCCTTCCACGCGAAGTTGTGGTGGTTCTCCACCTCCGCCAGCACGTCCACGCCCAGGTGCGCCACGATCCCGCGATGAATGCACGCGTGGTTCGCCGCCGCGTACTCGCCCATCAGGCTCATCGCCGCCCAGTACTCCTGCCCGGCCTGGCTCGCCAGGTCCAGCCATGCCAGGCGCCCCACCTCGCCCTCGAGCTCCGGGTGCAGGTTCCGCGCCAGCGCCGAATAGTGGTTGCACACCTGCGCGCCCGTGCCGCGCGAGCCCGAGTGGCTCAGCAGCGCCACGTACTCGCCCGGCGCAAGGTCCCACCGCGCGTGCGAGCCGCCCAGCCACGTCTGCGCCACGCCCCGCGGCCCGCCCTCGAACACCGTGAGCCGCCCGAACTCCACGAAGTGATTCCCCGACCCGCTCGTGCCGAGCTGCTTGCGCGCCCGGTCCTTCATGCCCTTGGTGATGTGCGACACGCCCCAATCGAGATCCAGCACCGGGTGCTCGTGCGGGATCTCGAACTCTGATCCCACCCCGAACCGCGTCCGCTCCTCGATCGCCCCCGCCAACTGCTCGCGCCGACGCTCCTTCTCGAAGTGCGCCACCGGCAGGTCGAGCACCGTCAGCTTCATGCGGCACGCGATGTCCACGCCCACCGCGTACGGGATCACCACGCCGCGCGTCGCCAGCACGCCCCCGATCGGCAGCCCATACCCTACATGCGCATCCGGCATCAACGCCCCCGCGGCCGCCACCGGCAGGCCGCACGCGCGCAGCAGCTGGTCCAGCGACGCCCGGTCGAAGTCTTCGCCGACCGAACCCCACAGGTTGTACGACGCGCGCCGGCTGGTCATTCTCAATTATCATGTCAGATCCGTTGATGGTCAAGACTACTTGCGAAAAACGTCGTGTAACGGGGTTGTCATCAAGATGCTATCGTTGATCAAATGTCCGAGTGCGTTCATGAACTGGAGGCAGCATGCAGACTTCTGGAAAGTACTGTCCATACTGTGGTAAAATAGTTCTAGGCCAATTGTCCCGCGAACATATAGTGCCACGATGCATTATTAAATACTGTCCCCAGATACAAATATGCAAGACATGTAATGATCGATGCGGACATGAAGTTGACTCTCTTCTCCGAAAGCACCCTATCATCTGCTTTGAAGCAGCAAAACACGGAAGTGTCCCGCCGCGTGCTCGCGATAAAATACCAGCGGCTGCAGTCGTAGATGCGGAACCCGCGCATGCAGATAGCGGTACGCGAGTAGAGGGATACCTAGATATGGTCTCAGAATCCGTATATGATTTTCGATTCAATCTGCATCCAAAGTCGGGGTCTCAGGGCGGGTCGAGATGGATTCTACCCCCGGCGGATTCAACCACACTCCCCGCCGGCGTTGAGGTGCTGTGGCCTGCAAGAATCTGCCTTGTAGAGTTTAAAGCGCCGTCCCCTTCGGAACTAAATCTGGAACGTCCTTTTGCCAAAATATCTCTTGGCATGCTCTGGCTATGTTTCGGTGAGCAGCTGCGAGAGTGTCCGTCGCTCGCTGCTCTCCGATCTGTTCTTTGGGACGTTCACTGGCGCGAATCGACGAGTGCCCCAAGTCGAGATGTGCCAGCAATCCCGAGAAGGTGGATATGCCGATGGGTGGAAAGGCCGATTGTACCTCGCGAACGATCTCGTCCTGTATTGTTTCAGTACTCGCTGAGCGCAAGGAACTGCCTTCGATTCTCGCTCACGCTGTTCGAGAGGTTTACACTTCTTTTCGACATCCCGGCGTTTGGGTGGTCCTTGTGTGAATTGAAACGGATTTCAAGCAAATGATGACGTATGTCCGCGGCGCTCCCTAAGGGCGTGAGAAAGGGTGCGTCAAGTGCAGCTTCTCGCTCAGGAACGCACCGACCTGGTCGAGCGCGATGCGCTGCTGGCTCCCCGTGTCACGATCGCGCAGCGTCACCGTCTGGTTCGTCAGCGTTTCGCCGTCGATCGTGAGGCAGAACGGGCAGCCCGCCTCGTCCATGCGGGCGTAGCGCTTGCCGATGCTCTGCTTGGCGTCGGTCTCGATGAACCCGTCGCGGCCGAACTTCGCGAACAACTCGTCGTACAGCCGCTCCGCCACCTCCGGCATCCCGTCCTTGTTCACCAGCGGGAAGACCGCCGCCTTGATCGGCGCGATCCGCGGGTGCAGTTTCAGCAGTTCCGGGCTGGGGCGGCTCGGGTCCACGCTGTACGCCTCGCACAGCAGCGCGAGCACGCCCCGGTCCAGCCCCGCCGCGGGCTCGATGCAGTGCGGCAGATACCGCTCGCCCCGGCGTGACCCGTTGGGCAGCAGCTCGCCCCGCTCCTGGTCGAAGTACTCGAGCTTCGCGCCCGAGTGCTTGGCGTGCTGCGTGAGGTCGTAGTTGCCCCGGTGCGCGATCCCCTCGAGCTCGCCGAACCCCGGCGCGGTGAACGGGAAGCGATACTCCACGTCGCTCGTCCCGCACGAATAGTGCGAGAGTTCGTCCTTCGCGTGCTCGCGCAGGATCAGGTTGTCGCCCCCGAGCCCGATCGACTTCCACCACTCCATGCGGAAATCACGCCAGAACGCGTACCACGCCTGGCTCTCGTCGGGATGGCAGAAGAACTCGAGCTCCGCCTGCTCAAACTCGCGCGAGCGGAACGTGAAGTTGCGGGGAGTGACCTCGTTGCGGAAACTCGTCCCCGTGTTGCCGATGCCGAACGGGATCTTCACGCGCGACGAGTCGATCACGTTCTTGAACTGCACGAAGATGCCTTGTGCGGTCTCGGGGCGGAGGTAGGCCTTGTCGTCCTCGCTCGCCGTCGCGCCGACATACGTCGAGAACATGAGATTGAACTGACGGGGTTCGGTCAGGTGGCCGGCTTTTCCCGTGAACGGCGAGGGCATGGACGCGGATCGAGCCTTCAGCGCCGCCATCGGCACCGCGACGACGACCGCGGCCAGTTCCTTCTTATGCTGGTCGTCGATGAGAGCCATCCCCCACGCCGCGATCTTCTCGCGATCGGCGCCCATCCCGCCGATGAACCGCAATGGCTTGAGCAGCTTGTTCTTCGCGTCGCTCGACAACTGGTCGTACACCTCGCCCACGTTGCCGACAAACGTCCGCGCGGGCAAGAGTTGGTCCGCCAGCGCTGCATCAACAATGTCGTAATACGTCTGGATGGATATCGACGCGTGCGACTGCTCGCGCGCGTACACGCCGATCAGATGATCCGCCCGAAACCGCTGCTTCGTCTCTTTATCATCCACCATCGGGTCATTGAACCCGCCCACGTGCCCGCTCGCCTCCCACACCTTGGGGTGCTGGATGATCCGCGTCTCCACCGGCACGCAGCGCACGCGTTCGCCGTCGGGGCCCTTCTTGCCCCAGCACGGGTTCATGATCATGTCCTGCCACCACGCGTCGCGCAGGTTCTTCTTCATCTGCGCGCCCAGCGGGCCGTAATCCCAGAACCCGTTGATCCCGCCGTAGATGTCGCTGGCCTGGAAGATGAAGCCGCGGCGTTTGCACAGCGCCATGATGGCGTCCATGCTCTTGGCGCCCGTGGCGGGGGCGGCGCCGCTCGCCGGGTCGGATTTCGGCCGCCCGGGGGTGGCCTGACCGGGGGCGAGTTGTTCGGGCGCGGGCTGGGCGGCGTTGGGTTGCTCGGACATGCGGACTCCTCTGAAGGAGCGGATGGTAGGGGCGGGCCGCATCCGCGCGCGCCGCCCACCGGTAGACTCTCGGGGGCCGCCAGAACCGTCGGATCGCAGCGCGCGCTGCGCGCCCCGTCGGGACAACCCCCGACGCATCGAAAAAGGAGGACGCAGCATGCGCACCGGCATTGAAGCATCGGGATTGCGGCGTGTTCGCGCCGTGGGCATCATCACCGCCGCGGTGCTCGCCGTCGTCGCGCTCGGGGCCTGCTCGGCCACGCCGCGCACCCGCGACACGCAGACGCTGTCGATGACGACCACGCGTGCCCCGGTCGAAGGGCGTTCCACCTTCTACATGCCCGCCGAGATCCCCGGGCACCCCGTGGTCATGGTGCCCTTCTCGATCACGAGCGAGCACGGCTGGTTCGACGCGGACGACCAGTTCAGCGATCCCTCCGCCACGCGCGCCTCGAGCCGGTAGTACACACGGGTCGACCTCGATCAGCACGGCGTGAACCGCGTCCGCTGGCACAACGTCGTCTTCCGTAACCTCACGACCGACGCCGAGCACGCCCTGCTCGACTCGCGCGCCGTGATCTCCGGGTTCTCGATGCTGGTGGAACGCCCGACCGCCGGGCACCGCGACGCTACGCCGCAGCCGCCCGCGCTCGCCCTGCTCTTCGTCGTCACCACGCGCGACACGAACCGCAACGGCGTGCTCGACGCCGGCGACCTCCAGTCGCTCATCCTCACCGGCCCCACGGGCGAGAACCCCCGCGTCATCACGCCCGACGGCACCGTCATGACCAACGTGCAGTTCTACGCCCCGGCGCGCAAGCTCCTGATCGAGCTCCGCCGCGACACCGACGACGACGGCGTCGTGAACTACGACGACGAGCCCGCGCAGTACATCTGCGACGTCCCGGGCGGCACCGCCCGGCCCCTTATCTCCTCCGACACCGCTTCCCGCGTTCGCGCCCTGCTGAAGTAAGGCCCCGCCCTCGCCCGCCGGCGACGCGCCGCCCGCGTCCCCAGATTCTGCAACCCCCCTTGCACCCCGTGGTACAACCACGCCAGAGGGACCAAGGGGTGATACCGATGCGCACGCTGTTTCTCGGGTTGACCGTTCTTTTCGCGGGGCTCGCACACGCCCAGACGCCCTGCCCCACCGGCTTCGTCAACGACTCGGGTTTCATCGGCGCGGGCGAAGTGGCGCCGATGTCGACCGTCGCCCCGCGCACGGACGCCTCGGTCCGCTGGGACCCCGACGGCCCGGGCCCGCAGCCCGAACTCCTCGTCGTCGCCGGGTCCTTCGGCTCGATGGACGGCGTGCCCGCCCGCGGCGTCGCCGCCTGGGACGGACGCACCTGGCGCGCCCTGGGCGCCGGCCTGGGCACCGGCATCGGCACCACCGACGGCGTCTTCGCCCTCGCCGTCCACAACGGCGACCTCTACGCCGGCGGACGCTTTACGGTGAACAACGACTCGCAGCACGTCCTCCAGGTCGCCCGTTACGACGGCACGTCGTGGTCGACCGTCGGGGCTCTGTTCGGCGGGTCCGCGATCACGTCCCTCGCCTCGCACGACGGCACCCTGTACGCCGGCGGCGACTTCACCGTCAGCGGGCAGCAGGGCGCCGACTTCGCGCGGCTCTCCGGCTCCGCCTGGCTCACCACCTCGTTCTCCACCGTCGGCCCCGGCGCGAGCAACTCGCGCGTCGAGGCCATGACCATCTACAACGGCTCGCTCGTCGTCGCCGGGTCGTTCCCCTACCGCGTTGCGACGTTCAACGGCATCGGTTTCAACCCGCTCCCGCCCCCCGTCTCCTGCCCGTTCCAGTGCAACGGCAGCATCACCGCGCTCCTCGCCGAGGGCGAAGACCTCTACGTCGCCGGCGACTTCCGACTCTTCCAGACCAACGAGCAGCCCGGCGTCATGAAGTTCGACGGCGCCACCTGGACGCCGCTCCAGACCACGCTGCCCGCCTCCGCACGCTCCATCGCCCGCTACCAGGGCTTCCTGTACCTCTTCACGGGCAGTTCCAATGCCAACGCCGCCATCCTCCGCCGCAGCGGCAACGAGTGGTTCCCCGTCGGCCCCGCACGCTGGTACGGGCCCGCCATCCTCACGATCCGCGCCCTGGGCGAGTACAACGGCCAGCTCATCCTGGGCGGCAACTTCGGCCCCGCCGACCTCAACAACCAGCAGAACTTCCGCTACGTTCGGGCCATCGCCCAGTTCGACGGCACCGATGTCGTCCCCCTCTCCCGCGGCGTCAACGCCCGCGTCACCTCCATGATCGCCTGGGACAACGGCTCCGTGCTCGGCGTCGGCCGCTTCCCCAGCGCGGGCAGTCAGCCCGCTGGCTACATCGGCCTCCGATCAGAAGACGGCTTCTGGACCCCCTTCGCGCCGGGCCTCAACGCTCAGGCCTGGGCCGTCTGCCGCTTCCAGAACGGCTTCGCCGTCGGCGGGCAGTTTGATCTCGCCGGCGCCGTCGACGCCAACAAGGTCGCGTACTGGGACGGCCAGGGCTGGAACGCGCTGGGCGAGGGGCTCGAATCGCCCCCCGTTTGGCTCGGCGTAGTGAACGGCGAGCTCTGGGCCGCCACCGCCGAGACGCTCTCCACCGGCTTCTTCAACGGGCTCTTCGCGTGGAACGGCACGTCGTGGCGCAGCCTCCCCATCCCGACGTGGAGCGGACGCATCGTCCTGGTGAACGGCGAGGCCTTCACCAGCGGCGTCGACCAGTTCCAGATCCCGCGCGTCTACAAGTGGGACGGGGCGGCGTTCCAGGCGATGCCCCTTCCCCAGGCCGTCACGCGGGCGAGCGTCCTAGGTGTCTTCCGCGACACGCTGTACGCCGCGGGCGGGAGCTTGGTGTACGCCTGGAGCGCCGGGGGCTGGGAGCTCGTCGCGAACATGCCCACCAACGTGACCGGCACGGTCGGGCCCGCCCTCGCCGCCAACGACGATTTCATGTACATCGCCGCCGACCTCAACAACGGCATGTTCCAGCAGGTCTACTCCTGGGACGGGCGCGCCTGGGCCGCCCACGGGCTCATGCCGATCAACCCGCGCGTCTCCTGGGGCCTGCAATCCATCAGCGCCCGCCCACCATCGCTCCTGGCCACCGACGCGGGCGTGCTCGTCGGCGGCGCGTTCCTGTACACCGATCAGAACTACGCCCAGCCCCAGTCGTTCATCGCGCACCTCGACACCTCGGCCCGCATCCGCACCACCAGCGCGCCCGAACCCATCGTCTTCCGCGGGCAGGGCGAGTCCGTCACCCTCGACTGGCAGTTCGAGGGCGTCGCCACCAGCGTCCGTTGGCTGAAGGACGGCGTGCAGCTCGTCGACGGCCCGCTCGCGGGCGTCGGCGTCATCAGCGGCGCCGCCACCCGCACCCTCACCATCACGGGCCTCGGCCCCAACGCCGCCGGCAGCTACCTCTCCTACGCCCGCCAGACCTGCTTCGAGACCCAACTCTCGCCCATCATGCTGGTCGTCCCGCCCGACTGCATGACCGATTACAACGGCGACGGCGTCTCCGACCAGTTCGACCTGCTCTACCTCGAACAGGTCGTCGGCGGCGCCGACAACCCCATCGGCCTGGACCCGGACTTCAACCGCGACGGCAACGTCGACGCCTTCGACCTCGAGACCCTCGCGCGCGTCATCGCCGGCGAACCGTGCCCGGTGTGACGCCCGCGCGGGGACGCTGCTAGCCTGTCCGCGCCATCGATCCCGCGCTCTTCACCTTCGTTCTGCTCCTGAGCGCCGCCGGCGCGGGGCTTCTCGGCTCGCTCACAGGCCTGGGCGGGGGCGTGGTCCTCGTGCCCCTGCTGGTGCTCGTCTTCGGGGTCGATCTCAAGTACGCCGTGGGCGCCTCGCTCATCGTGGTCATCGCCACCAGTTCCGGCGCCGCCGCCGCGTTCATGCGCGAGGGCTTCACCAACCTCCGCGTCGCGATGCTCCTGCAGGTCGCGACGGTGCTGGGGGCGATCGCCGGCGCCGCCATCGCCGGCGTGCTCCCGCGCGCGGGCGTCGCGATCATCTTCGCCCTCGTCGCCATGTACTCCGCGTGGGGCGCGATCCGCACGCCCCCGCCCCCGGTCGATCTCAGCCTGCCGCCCGACCCCCTCTCCCGCCGCCTGGGCTTGGAGTCCACGTACCCCGGGCCCGCGGGGCCGATCGCCTACCGCGCGTGCCGCGTGCCTCTCGGCTTCGGCATCATGATCCTCGCCGGCATGCTCTCCGCCGTCGTGGGCATCGGCGGGGGCGTGCTCAAGGTCCTCGCCATGGACCGCGCGATGCGCCTGCCGTACAAGGTGTCGACCACCACGAGCAACTTCATGATCGGCGTCACCGCCGCGGCGTCCGCGGGCATCTACTTTCAGCGGGGCCAGATCGAGCCCGCCCTGTGCGCTCCCGTCGCGCTGGGCGCGCTCGCCGGTGCGCTCGCCGGCGCACGCGTGCTTCCCCGGATCCACGTCCGCACGCTGCGGTTCATCTTCGCGGGCATCGTGACGCTCGCGGGCGTCGAGATGCTCCGCCGCGCCCTCACGGGGGGCTTCGCATGACCCGTCCGCCGCGCTCCACGTCGCTCCCGCCCGACCCCGCGCCCCCGCCGAACCCCGCGCCGCAGCGCCGGCTGGAAGCCCGCCTCGCGAACATCCTCACCGTCGCCACGCTCCTGGCCGCGTCGATCCTGCTCATCGGCGCGCTGCTGCACCTCACGCGCCCCGACGCCGCCCGGCCCTCCTACGCGGCCTTCACGCCCGCGTCGCCCTCGACGCTGCGCGATCTCTTCGCGGGCCTCTCGCGCCTCGACCCCCGCGCGATCATGCAACTGGGCGTCGTGCTGCTGGTGCTGACGCCCGTCGCGCGCGTCATCACCGCGCTCGTGTCGTTCGCGCTGCGGCGCGATCGGCTCTACGTCGTGGTCTCGCTCATCGTGCTGGGCGCCCTGCTCGCCGGGCTGCTGGGCGTGCGCGTCTAGTCGCGGAACCGGCGCACGCACAGCGTGTTGTTCTGCCCGCCGAAGCCGAAGCTGTTCGAGAGGCACACGTCGACCCCGCCCGCCGGGCCCAGGTCGCGCGCGGCGTTCGCCACGTAGTCCAGGTCGCACTCGGGGTCGGGCGCGTGCAGGTTCATCGTCCCGGGGATCCACCCCGTGCGGATCGCCTGCACGCACGTGATCAACTCCACCGCGCCCGCCGCCTGGATCAGGTGCCCGAACTGGCTCTTCACGCTGCTGAACGGCACCGCTCCGGCGAGCGGGCCGAAGAGCGACTTCACCGCGATCGTCTCGATCCGATCGTTCTCCTGCGTCCCCGTCCCGTGCGCCGAGACATAGTGCACCTGCGGCCGCCCGTCCTCGCCCGGCTCGCGCGGGTTGATCCCCGCCTGGCGGCATGCCTGCACCATCGCCGACACCGCCCCCTTCCCGTCCGGCTGGATGTCCGTGATGCGGAACGCGTCCGCCGACGACCCGTACCCCGCGATCTCCGCCAGCGGCGTCGCGCCCCGCGCCCGCGCGTGCGACAGCTCCTCCAGCACCAGCATCCCGCACCCTTCGCCCATCACGAACCCGTCGCGATCCGCCGAGAACGGGCGCGACGCGTGCATCGGGTCGTCCCGACGCGTCGACATCGCCGTCAGCCGGATGAACCCCGTCATCCCCAGCGGGTGGATCATGCTGTGCGTGCCCCCGCCCAGCATCACGTCCGCGTCGCCACGACGGATGATCTCGAACGCCTCGCCCACCGCCTGCGTGCTCGCCGCGCACGCCGTCATGCAGTTGAAGCTCGGCCCGCGGATCGGGAACTCCATCGCTAGGTGCGCCAGCGTCGCGTTGGGCTCCTGCTCCAGCTCGGTCCGCGCGCGCATCAGGCGCAGGGCGGCCCGGGCCCAGCCCGCGTCCGACAGCGCCCGCGTCGCCGGGTCGTACGCCGCCAGGTTCGTCGCGACGAAGTTCCCGAAGTCCAGCGACCCCTCGCCCGCGCCAAGGTACATGCCCACCCGCCGGGGCGACACGTCGCGCAGCCCGCTCTGGCGCCACGCCTGCGCCGCCGCCGCCAGCGCGAACATCGTCGAACGCCCCGAGCCCGCGTGCGCGGACGCGTCCGCCAGGTGGGCGTCCAGCGAGAACCCCTTCACCTCCGCGGCGAAGTTCGTCGCGAAGGTCGAGGCGTCGAACCGCGTCACCGGCCCGAACGCCGCCTCGCCCGCCAGCAGCCGGCGCCACACCCCCTCGACCTCGTGCCCGAGAGGCGTGACCCATCCCATCCCCGTGATGACGACCCGTCGCGTGCGCACGTTCATGGCGGAAGCGTTGGAGGGCTAGTTCTCAAAGTCGTGCGTCGAGCCCGCGTCGTCGAAATCATCGCCCTCGCCCAGGCCCTTTTCGGCCCGGATCTTGTCGATGTTCACCACCCGCACCAGCCCGTCCTTCAGGCGCCGGTCGCCGAAGTTGATGATCAGCCCGAGTTCGAAGTCCGCCGCCTTGAGCTGCGCCCGCAGCGCCAGCCGCTCCGGCGTGCCGACCATCCCCGCCACGCCCATCACCGTCACGATGAACCGGTTCTCGACGTACAGGTCCGTCGTGATCTCTCCGATCGGCTTGTCCTTGTAGCGCACGGGGATCTTCCGCCCCGTCTCGTGCTTCACGCCCAAGGCGTCGAGCTCCACCTTCAGCGCGTTCGCGTACACCTCGCGCGGGAACCCCGGCCCCAGCGCCCGATGCACCTCGATCGCCGCTCCGATAACCTTCCGCGACGCCTCGGTCGTCGTTGGGTCCAGTTCCGACAGCGGCACGCCGCGCCGCTCGCGCGGGCCCCCGCCATACCCGCCGCCGTGCCCGCCCGGCCCGCCCGGCCCGCCCCGGGGCGGTCTGCCCCCGTACGGCCGGTAATCATCGCGCTGATTGTCGTTCGACATGTTTGCTCCGCTCCCTGTGCCGTCCGCCGGAAATGGCGTTCGCGACGCCCGTCCGCAGCCGCCCGCCATCGTAAGCCGCCCGCACCGCCCGGGCCCATGATTCCCAGAAGGTTTACCGGGCCCGCCGCAGCACCAACGCCGCGTTCTGACCGCCCATGGACGCGGTGGTGACCAGCAGGTGGCGCACTTCCGCGGCCCGGGCCGCGTCGGCCCCGCACCGCGCGTCGGGCGCGGGTGTTCCCGCGTGCAGGCGCGCCGGCAGGCGCTGCTCCCGCACGCACATCGCGCCCACCGCCGCCTGCACCGCCCCGTGCCCCGCGAACAGGTCGCCGATCGCCGGCGTCAGCGTCACCAGCGGGATCTCCGCCAGGCGCGCCCCGAACACCGCGCGCAGCGCGCCCAGTTCGCGGGCGTCCACGGCGGGCGCGCCCAGGCCCTGCGGCACGATCGCGTCGATCTCGCCCGGGCCGATCCCCGCGTCGGCCAACGCCGCCTCGATCGCGAACGCCAGCCCCTCGTTGCACGCGTCCTGCGTCGGCGCGGGCAGGGGCGCGAAGAGCGGGGGCCCGCTGTGCGCCGCCCCGAACCCCGCCACTTCCGCGTACACCCGCGCCCCGCGCGCCGTCGCCGTCTCCAGCGATTCCAGCACCACGATCGCGCCGCCCTCGCCCAGCAGCGAGCCCGCCGAGCCGGGGTCAAACGGCCTCACCACCCGCGAGCCGTCGGTTTCTTCGCCCGTCGGCGCCAGGCGCTCCGCGAACGTCAGGCGGCACAGGCCCATCAGCATCAGCTTCGCCTCGGCCCCGCCGCAGTAGCACCCGTCCGCCGCGTGGCGTTCGATCACCCGCGTTCCTTCGCCGATGCACAGCAGCCCGCTCGCCTCGGCGCACGTCAGCGTGTTGCTGGGCCCCTCCGCGCCGTGGATGATCGTCACGTGGCACGCCAGCATGTTGGGCAGGTACTTCAGCATCCACAGCGGGGGCAGGTTGTTCATCCCGCCCGAGCCCTCGTGCCCGCCCCACGCCCGCATGTCGAACCCCGCGTGGTCGGCCGGCCCGTCGCCCACCGCCGTCGCCAGCGCCATCGTCAGTTCCAGCGTCTCGGCCGAGATCAGCCCCGACCCGATCTGGCACCCGAACCGCTCGGGCGGGTACGTCGGCGCCCCCGTGCCGTCGCCGGTGCCACGCGTCACCAGCCCGGCGTCTTCAACCGCCGCCTTCGCCGCGGCCACGGCGATCTCGGTGTCGCGCGCCATCACCTTCACCGCCTTGCGGTAGTGCTTGGGCACGTGGTCCTTGGCCGAAAAGTTCGGGATCTCGCCCCCCAGGCGCGACGCGAACCCCGACGGATCGGTCCGCGTCATCGGGCCCAGCGCGCTGCGCCCGCCCACCAGCCCCTCCCACAGCGCGGGCATCCCCATCCCCAGAGGCGTGACGGCTCCCAACCCGGTAATGACAACGCGGCGGCGCATAGTCGCAACTCTATGGGCCGCTCACGCCCCGTCCGCGTCACCCCTCCCCGCGCGGGGCTGGACGCCGCCCCGGGATCGGAGATACTGCGCACATGCGCCTCCTCCCCCGCGCCGTCCTGCTGCTCGCCACGCTCCTGGGCGTGCTCCTCTGCCCCGCGGCCCGTGCGCAGGAAGACGAGCCCGACCCCGCGCCCGCCGAGGTCCACCGGGTCGACCCGCCCGACTCGCGCGTCGGGCGTGAACTCGCCTGGGTGCTCCGTGTCATCAACGGCGACGCGCCCCTGGGCGACCCCGCCGCCAAGTTCTCGCCCCGGTTCATCGAGGTCTTCGGCGTCGGCGACATCACCGAGGCCCTCACGACCATGCGCGCCGGCGTCTTCCGCGACAACCCGGTCGACCTCGTCGAGGTCTACGAAGAAGGCGACGCCGAGGCCCTCAACGGCATCATCAACGGCCGCGAGACCAACCTCTTCCTCAGCGTCTTCATCGTGCTCGACGAAGCCTCCGGGCTCATCGCGGGCCTGCAGTTCAACCAGGCCGGGTACTCGTGCGCCGCGGGCGACTGGGATTCCTACGCCGGCGAGTTCGGCCGCCTCCGCGGCAGCGTCTCCTTCGGGTGCTACGAGCTCGTGCCCGAGGCGCCCCGCGATCCGGCCGACGGCGGTGGGGGGGAGGGCGCGATCCTCCCGAACCGCCTCGTGAACGTGTACGAGATCCGCGAGCGCGACCCGCTGCACGTCAGCGGGGCCGCACGCCTCTGGACGCTCGCGTCGCTCGCCCGGCGCGTGCACGACCCGGCCTTCTCGCTCGACCAGCCCGTGACGCTCCGCGCCGAGTGGATGAGCGTGCCCGGCTCGCCCACCCGCGAGCAAGGCCCCGGCGCCGTGCTCCCGCTGCGCGAACTCGCCACGCGGGCCTTCGCCGGCAACGACAGCACCGCCCTCGACCACGTGCTGCACACCCTGGGGCGAGACGCCGTCGCCGACGTGGTGCGCGAGGTCTGCAAGGACCTGGGCCCGTCGTTCCCGGTGCTCTCGACGCGCGAGTACCTGGCGCTCAAGCTCGCGCCCGACGCCGACGAACTGACCCGCTACGCCGAGAACGACCCGCTCGTGCGCGCCGAACTGCTGCGCGATCTCAAGGCCGAGCCCGACTGGAACGCGCTGGGCGCGTGGGAGAAGCCCGCCGAGACCGAGCGCGTGGGGTGGATCGCGAGCGTCGAGGACCAATGCCGCCTGATGGCGGCGATCCACGACGCCGAACGCCGCCCGGGGGGCGAATCGCTCGCGCCGCTGTGGCGAAACCCGGGCGACGTGCCGCTCGACGAGCAGACCTGGACCGACGTGCGGGCCGTCGCGGGGCGCGAGCCGGGCGTGCTCTCGTTCGCGTGGCTCCTCCGCCGCAGCGACGACCGCTGGTACGTCATGGCCCTCACCTGGGTCGACGCCGAAGGCGGCACCGACGAGGGGCGCCTGCTCGACCTCGCCCGCGCGGGCATCCGCATCCTCGAAGCCCACGGCGTGCAGAAGCCCGACCAGCCCGCCGACCAGCCCGCCGACGCGCCAGCCCAGCCCCAGCCCGGCACGTGATCGCCGCCCGGCACCTAAACGCCGCTCAGCCGTCGGGCGTGTCGAGCAGCGCGCGCAGCCGCTCCGCCAGCGGCTCGGGCAGCCGATCCGCCCACGCGCGGTCGATGAGCCCGACGCCGATCAGGTCGCGCAGGTGCGTGCGGTCCTTGTCCCGGTACGCCGTGAGCTTGATCCGCACCAGCGCGTGCAGGTTCAGCACGCGCAGCTCGCCCATGTCGGACGCGTCCTCCACGTCCGGGTTCGCCGCCGCCTCGCCCGCGCGCACGAACTCGTTCGCGAACACCAGGTGCACGCCCTGTCGCGGGCTCGACTGGGGCGAGTCGAGGAACAGGTCCATCCCCGCCGCGTGCCGGTAGACGAACCCCGCTCCCTCCAGCACAGCGCGGCATCGCTCCAGGTCCGCTCGCCGGATCAGCACGTCCACGTCCTGCGTCGTCCGCGCGGCGCCGCCGTCCACCGTCGCCACCCACGCCGCGACCGCGTGCCCGCCCACCACCGCGTGCGGCACGCCCCCGGCACGCAGCGCCCGCGAGACCCGCAGCAGCCGTTGACGCACCTGTTCCACGGCGTTCACCATCCGTTCCAGGACGCCCGTGCGGCTCGAGGGCGAGTGTGTCACCCCCGATCCTAGCGTCCGCCCCCGCTCGCGCGTGCCCGAGGCGCCCCATCCCGCCACGCGTTCGCTACGCTACCCGCGTGCCCGACGACCCCATCATCTCGTGCCGCGAGATCGTCAAGCGCTTCGACGGGCGCACCGTCCTCTCGGGCGTCACGCTGGACGTGCTCCCGGGCGAGACGATGGTCATCATGGGCGGGTCGGGCTCGGGCAAGTCCACGCTGCTCCGCCTCATCATCGGCTCGCTCCGCCCGGATTCCGGCGACGTCCGCCTCTTCGGCTCGTCGATCTGCGGGCTCACGCGCGACGACTTCGACGACGTCCGCAAGCGCTTCGGCATCCTCTTCCAGTCCGGCGCGCTCTTCAACTCCATGACCCTCTACGAGAACGTCGCCCTCCCCATCCGCGAGCACACCGACCTCGACCCCGCCATCATCGACATCCAGGTCAAGATCAAGCTCGAGCTCGTCGGCCTCCTCGAGCACGCCGACAAGTACCCCTCCCAGATCTCCGGCGGCATGAAGAAACGCGCCGGCCTCGCCCGCGCCCTCGCCCTCGACCCCGAGATCCTCTTCTACGACGAGCCCTCCGCCGGCCTGGACCCCGTCACCAGCGCCCAGATCGACCACCTCATGATGGACCTGAGCAAAAAGCTCGGCGTCACCAGCGTCGTCGTCACCCACGAGATGGACAGCGCCTTCACCATCGCCGACCGCATGGCCATGCTCGACAAGGGGCGCATGCTCACCGTCCAGAGCCGCGAGTGGTACGACACGCTCCGCAAGGCGACCGACGAGCAGGCCGCCGCCCTGCCCACCGATCAGCGCCTCATCCGCCAGTTCCTGCGGGGCGACCCCGAGGGCCCGATCACCGACCGCAAGGACCAGGGCCTGCTGGAGCGCACCCTCCTGGGCGACGACACCCGCGTCGCCAGCATGCCCAGCCTGACGCCCACCCGCTAGCCGACACGCGCCGCGCAACCCGCCCGCCCCGCCGCGTATTCTGCGCCCATGCAGAACGCCCGCAACAACGTCCTCGCCGGCGTCTTCGTCCTCATGGGCGTCGTCCTCGCCGTCTGGGTCAGTTTCCTCCTCTCCGACCGCTCCCCCTTCGACTCGGTCATGCCCCTGTCCGTGCGCTTCCCCGTCGAGACCGGCGCGGTCGGCCTCAAACGCGGCAGCGAGGTCCGCCTCGGCGGCCAGCCCGTCGGACGCGTCCTCGACGTCGGCTTCGCCCGCGACGACCAGGGCACGCCCACCAGCGTCGACGTGCGCGTCGAAGTGCGCGACGACCTCATGCTCTACGCCAACACCCGCGTGTACCTCGAGAAGCCCCTGCTGGGCTCCATCTCCGCCATCAACATCTCCAGCGTCGGCACGCCCACCAACCCCGCCAGCGGCGCGCCCGTCCCGCGCCTGGCCCCGGGTGATGTCATCCCCGGCGCCACCGCCCCCCCGGGCTTCTTGGCCGACGCGGGCTTCGGCCCCGAGCAGTCGGCCCAGCTCCGCGCCGCCATCAAGTCCATCGACGAGACCATGCAGCGCGTCGCGTCGATCGTCGAGAACACCGGGCCCAAGGTCGAGTCCGGCGCGACCGACGCCGCCGCCCTGCTCGCCGAGCTCCGCGTCAAGCTCGACGAATGGACCGTGCGCATCGACGCCACCGCCGCCAACGTCGAGCGGGCCTCGGCGCGCCTCGACCCGCTGCTCGAGAAGGCCGACCTGGGCCTCGACGACGCGCGGGGCGTCATCGCCTCCGTCCGTTCGCTCATCGAGGACAACCGCGCCCGCATCGACCAGACGGTCAAGAACCTCGAGGAGGCCACCGGCAAGTTCAACCAGGAGACCATCGACGCGGTGAACGTCGCGCTGCGCGACGGGCGCGACGCGCTGGGCGTCTTCTCCGAGGCCGTGGGCCGCGTGAGCGCGGTCGTCGGCGAGCAGACCCCCAACCTGCGCCGCACGCTCGCGAACCTTCGTCTGATGTCCGACCAGCTCAAGCTCACGGCCATCGAAGTCCGCTCGCAGCCATGGCGCCTTCTCCAGCAGCCCTCGACCAAGGAACTCGAGAGCCAGGTGATCTACGACGCGACGCGCTCGTACGCCGAGGCCGCCAGCGACCTGCGGGCCGCGGGCGAGGCGCTGGAGGCCGCCGCCGCCGCCCAGCGCGCCGGGGCCGCCACCGCCGCGGACTTCGAGGCGCTCAGCGCCAGCCTCGCCGAGTCGATCGCCCGCTACCGCCAGGCCGAGCAGTACCTGCTCGACAAGTTGGTCGAGGTCCAGGTCGGGAAGTGAGCCAACGCGTGCAGCGCCGCCACCACTACGAGCAGGCCTTCGAGAACTATCTGCGCGCCCGGCGCATCCCGTACGTCGCCGTCGACGAGGCCCGCAAGGCGCTCCTCCCGGGCGACCGCTTCCCCGCCCTCCGCCACGACGGGCACGCCCTCAAGAGTTTCGACGTTGTGATCTACGGCGAGGGCGCCAACCTCCTCGTCGAGGTCAAGGGACGCCGCATCATGCCCCGGCGTTCCGCCCGCGCGTCCGCCGGGGCCGCCCGGCTCGAGAACTGGGTCACCCTCGACGACGTCGAGTCCCTCTCGCGCTGGGAGATGCTCTTCGGCCCGTCGTTCGAGGGCGTCTTTCTCTTCGTCTACTGGTGCGACGAACTCCCCCCCGACGCGCTCTTCGACGAGATCTTCGAGCACGCCGGGCGCTGGTACTCGCTCCGCTGCGTCCGCCTCGCCGACTACAAGGCCCGCATGCGCGTCCGCAGCCCGCGCTGGCGCACGGTGCACCTGGCGCCCGCCGATTTCTCGACCGTGGGCGCGCCCCTCGCGCCGATCGCGCCCCACGCGCTTCCCGCGGGCCGCCGCGTCGGTCGGACTCTGGCCGGGTTCCTCGCCGAATCGCCCCCGCCCCTGCCCGCGCTCGATCAGTTGCTCCCGGCCGGGCCTTCGGAGCAACCGCGGGGCGTCCGCCCGTCGTAGCATGTACTTATGACCACGCGCCTTTCCCGCTTCGCCGCCCGGAGCGTCGCCGCCGTCGGCACGATGCTCGTCACCGCCGTGTGCTGGGCCCAGGAGGCCGCGCCCAGCGCGCCCGTCCCGCCCACGCCCTCCAAGCCCGACGACCCGCCCGCGATCATGAGCTTCCTCATCCTGATCGCAACCGGCGCGCTCATCATCGGCGCCAACGCCATGGCCACCAAGCGCGGCCACCAGGACTAGCCCCGAGGTTCCCGCCCCGCTCCCGCCGCACACGTCCCCCCACGACCCCGCGGAGGACCGCTCCATGTCCACACCCGCTCCCGCCGATCACGCCCCGCCCGTCGCCCGCCCCCGCCGCGACGTGCGCGTCCCGCTCATCTGCCTGAACGTCGCGCTCGTGGTGCTGCTCGCGGTGCTGTCGCTCCCCGGCCCGGCCGCGGCGCAGAACTCCTCGCAGCCCGTCATCGGGCGCGCCCGGGGCGAATACACGATGGTCGCGGGACGCAGCAACGCCGGGGGCTCGTCGGTCATTTACGTCCTGGACACGACCAACCAGGAAGTCGTCGCCCTCCGCTGGGACCAGTCGCGCACGAGCCTCACCAGCCTGGGCTATCGCAACTTCGCCGCCGACACCCGCACCACCCCGGGACGCTGACCCATGCACGCGACCCACCAGGAACGTCAACCCCGCCACTCGACGCTCGTCGTCGTCGCGGCGGTCCTCGCGCTGCTCGTGCTCGTGCAGGCCCTCCGCCCGCGCGACGCCGAGCCCGTCGCGCTGGGCGAGATGGTCAGCCGCGCCGGCGCCATGACCGCCCTCACCGCCGACGCCGGCAACGAGGACGTCCTCGTCGTGCTCGACGAACGCTCCGAGATGCTGCTCATCTACCGCACCGACACGCGCAACGGCGTGCAGCAGCTCTCGCGCCTCCCGCTCCAGACCCTCTTCACGGAGGCCCGCGCCCGCGCACTCGGCCGCCCGTAGCGTCGCCCGCATCCCCATGTCCATCTTCCCGCTCCCGCAGTTCGAGGCCGACCTCACCGAAGCCCTCTCCGCCGAGGACAAGGCCACCTACGACGCCCTCAAGGCGCCCAAGACGCTCGTCGTCCGCTTCGGCTCCATGAAGCTCGTCGGCGAGTTCCCCTACCAGGGCACCGTCAAGCCCGGCTGCGGGAGCAAGCTCGTCGTCCGCACGTTCCGCGGCACCGAGCTCGGCGAGATGCTCACCAGCACCTGCCCCAACAGCGGGTGCTCCAAGAGCGTCTCGCGCAAGGAGATGCTCCAGTACATCGACAACTCCGGCGGACGCGACTACCCCTTCTTCACTGACGGCAAGGTCCTCCGCATCGCCACCACGCAGGACCTGGAAGCCCAGTCCCGCTTGGAGCAGTCGCGCCACGCCATGCGCCTCCACGCGCGCAGCATCGCCGAACGCCTGCGCCTGCACTGCAAGATCGTCGACGTCGAGCCCATCCTGGGCAACGAGACCGTCACCGTCTTCTACCTCTCCGAAGAACGCATCGAGCTCCGCGACCTCACGCGCGAACTCTCCCTCGCCTTCCGCACGCGCGTCGAGCTCCGCCACGTCGGCGCGCGCGACGAGGCCCGCCTCACCGCCGACTACGAGAAGTGCGGGCAGTACTGCTGCTGCAAGAACTTCCTCAAGGTGCTCAAGCCCGTCTCGATGAAGTCCGCCAAAGTCCAGAAGGCCACGCTCGACCCCGTCAAGATCTCCGGGCGCTGCGGGCGCCTCATGTGCTGCCTCCGCTACGAAGACGAGACCTACGACGATCTCCGCAAGCGCCTGCCGCGCAAGAAGTCCCGCGTGGGCACCCCCGAGGGCGACGGCCTGGTCATCGACTCGCAGATCCTCACCCAACTGGTGCTCGTCGAGCTCGACGATGTCGGCACCGACGGCAAGATCCGCCAGGTCGCCGTCCCCGTCGAGAATCTCACCCCGCCCACCAACCAGGCCGCCCCGCCCCGCCCCGCGTTCGACCCCGCCCCGCCGCCCCGTGCGCGCGGGCGCGCCCCCGGCGCCCCGCCCGCCAG